>DATAKV010000319.1:0-7112 GCA_036261375.1 Anaerolineales bacterium | reverse complement strand
GACGAGAGCAAGGAGATCCGCTAACCGCCGATCATGCGCGCGATCGCCGCAACGGGCTACGACGGGTTCGTGGGCCAGGAGTTCGTGCCCACCGGCGACCCCGTGGCCGCGCTGCGCTACGCCTTCGAGGCGTGCGACGTGACCGCCTAATACCAGGCTGGGCGTCATCTACTCTTTATTCGAAACGGAACATGGGTATCAAGAACTACTTAATCGACGGCGTTTCCTGCGCCGGTAAAACTACGGTCTGCGACGAGCTGCAAAGGCGCGGCTATCACGCCATCCACGGCGATGAGGAGTTGGCCTATTGGGGCGATCTACAAACGGGGGAGCCCGTGGATGGTAGCTCTGACGAGCATCGTACCTGGATATGGGACGTTGAGAAGGTCAGAGCTTTGGTGGCCGATCAAAACCATGCGGCAACATTCTTTTGTGGGGGTTCCAGGAATTCCGACCGCTTCATCGGTCTGTTCGATGAAGTTTTTGTTCTTGAGATCGATCTGGATACGCTCGACCGGCGTCTTGCCGCCCGACCTGAAAATGAGTGGGGAGGAACGGCAAGTGAAGGGGAATCCTTTGCGCGATTACAACATGCGACAAAAGAAGGCCTTCCCACAAACGCAGTCATAATCGATGCCACGGCACCCCTTTCAAGCATCGTCGACACAATTCTTGACTGCACCATTGCCGCCCTGGCCCGGAACGCCAGGACGGGCAGGCACAGGTGAAAATGCCAGCCTGGTGTCGCCTTAAGAACAGACGTATAGTAGTGCCTGCTTTTAGCCGAAAGCAGATACAGGAGACCAGGAATGACGCCTAACAACAGGATGAAGCTGGCAGCCAGCCCGTGCTAATGTCAAAGAAATCGATGAAGCTTCAGCCCCTTAGCTGGTCCGGCCGCAGCTCGTCCAGAACGTTGGGCGTTTCTGGAAGAAAGGTTCTAATAAGAACCAATCAGGAAATTTCATTTTGCAGGAAGGGAATTCAAAAAGTCAATAAGGAAAATCGAATGTGAACAACACGTTCTGCAAGAACTGTTCATCGAAGCATATAATTCAAGCTATAGCTCTGGATAGGTTAAACTAGTGGAGGCTGACATGGCAAAAGCGGAACTCAAAACGAAGGTGAACGACGCCAGTGTGACGACATTCCTCAACAGCGTCGCCGACGAGCAGAAACGGGACGATTGCTTCGAGATTCTCAAGATGATGAAGCAGGTCACCAAAGAGGAGCCAAAGATGTGGGGCTCGAGCATCGTCGGCTTTGGCAGTTATCATTACAAAGGAAAAAGCGGGCGCGAGGGCGACTGGATGTTGACAGGGTTCTCGCCTCGCAAGCAAAACCTGACGTTGTACCTGATGGGAGGCTTCGACACGCACGCCGAATTGCTCGATAAACTTGGCAAATTCACAACCGGCGCGGGCTGTCTGTATATCAAGACCCTGCAGGATGTGGATAGAAAGATCCTGAAAGAGCTGGTGCAGGCGTCTGTCAGGAGGATGAAGCAGCTTAGCAAGTGATCTACATGCGCCGAACCTGACATAGCCCATCTGGCATGGTGACAGGGGCAGGCAGGACGCGCGAATCAATCGTGCGCACGTATGTCCCGTGGCTGGCAAACCATGAACAATCGCATCTCAGGCAGGTCAAACGCATCGTCAACAGGCTGCGCAGTTAATAACATCCACCGCTGTGGCCATGAAGGTCGCAGCGGTGGATGTGTGGATGAAGCCAACGATTACTGGCCGGCAGCCTGCGCGCCCAGCACATCTTCCAACAGGTCACGCACCAGCGTGTCGTTCCCTGCGTAGCGCACCAGCATGGTGCCCAGCTTATAGAAATGCGGCTCCGATTCCGGGTCCTGTTCATCTGCAAGCTGGGAGGCCTGTGCTTCGAGATCTTCCGCCGATCCATAGGTGAAGACCTGCACTTCCTCGCCATTGATCAGGAGGGTCTGTCCGGGGATTGACACAGTCTCCAGTTCCACAGCCTCGCCGAGGTCCACAGAGGCGCCGGTCGCGCGGACCACCCGGATCAGTTCATCCAGGTTATCGGGGACGCCGGCTTCGCCCAGTCCGGTCTGGGGTATCAGCGCCGTACCCCCTGCTTCCGGAGTCACAGCGCCCTCGGCTGAGACGGTGGGGGTTGTCCCGGCATCTCCTGCTTCCTGAGTAGGCGGCACCTCTTCCACGGTGCTGGTGGATGTCATGGATGTTTCGGTCGCCGTACTTCCATCGCTGGTAACAACGGGAACTGCAGTACCATCTCCCTCTTGATTGGTTGTATCCTGCGCCGCGCAGGCTGCCGAGAACAGGGACAGCACAAGCAGAACTGTCCATAGAGTGAATTTTTTGACCATTTGGTACTCCTTACTCCTTGTCCTGATAGATCGGTTCGAGACCCGTGAATTATCCGCCCGGGAAGGGCCATACTTCCGATTTTCGAAAAAGTGGTGCAGATCCATACAGGGGGCGGCTGCATATATAACGACTCAGGCAAATGTCTGTTAGCGAGTGGCAGGTACATTTAAGGGACGATCACGTAGTAATAACATTTCCTCCCATAACGTCTACACGACATGAACCAACTCCGAACCCCCTCTCAAACCATCGAGCCGCAGGTGGCCATCGAAGGTGCAGGCGTGAAGCTGCGCCGCTCGATCGCCCCGCGGGTCAGCAACGAATTCGATCCCTTCCTGCTCTTCGACCACTTTGCCTTCAACGATCCGCTTGAGGGGCCTTTGCGCGGCTTTCCCTATCACCCGCACCGCGGCATCGAGACGGTGACTTATATGCTCGAAGGCGCCACCGCTCACCGCGACAGCCTGGGCAATGAAGGTTTGATCGGCCCCGGCGATGTGCAGTGGATGAGCTCCGGCCGTGGCATCCTGCACGAGGAGATGCCCCGGCGCGGTCCCAGCGGGAACATCTACGGATTCCAGTTGTGGGTCAACCTGCCGTCGCACCTGAAGATGTCAGAGCCGCGCTACCAGGAAGTGACCGCCGCCACCATCCCTACCTTCGAGAAGGATGGCGTCCGCATCCGGGTCGTGGCCGGGACCGTGGAGGAGGTGACCGGTCCTGTCACCGGCATCGCCGCCTCGCCTCTCTACATGGACGTGGAGCTGGCGCCCGGAACCGAATGGCAGTTCCCCCTCCCGGAGGGCCACACCCTGATCACCTATGTTTTCGAAGGGGAGGGCGTCTTCTCCGGCGAGACGGTCGACGCCGTGAGGATGCTCAAATACTCGGACGGCGACCACATCACCGTCAGAACCGAAAATCAGCCGGTGCGCTTCATGCTCATAGCAGGCGCACCGTTCAAGGAACCGATTGTCCCCTACGGCCCTTTCGTGATGAATACGATGGAAGAGATCCAGCAGACGCTGAAGGAACTCCGCAGCGGGACATTTATCAAATAACCAGCCATTCGTCGATCGGACCCCGGTGGGTTGACATTCACCGCACGATGCGTGTCACCCCTCCGGGGTTTTGTTTTTATTTCCACCTGTTCCAGAGGGATGCCATCCCTTCGGGATTGTGTTTTAATGGATGGAATATCGTACGTATCCGGAGGTTTGTAATGACACAAGTTCTCTATGGTCCCCGCCTGAGCAAAGAGGGAAAATTACGGCTGGGCTGTTCGGCCGCGATCTTCGATGAGCAGGGACGCATCCTGCTCACCCGGCGCGCCGATAACGGCCAGTGGTGCCTGCCGGGCGGGGCAATGGATCCGGGCGAGTCGGCCGCCGAGGCCTGCGAGCGCGAGGTCCTGGAGGAGACCGGCCTGCGCGTCCGCGTGAAGCGGCTGGTCGGCGTCTACAGCCATCCCGACCAGCTGGTGGTCTACAAGGACGGTAACAAGGCCCACATCGTTGCCCTGCACTTCGAAGCGGAGGTCTTCGGTGGAACACTGGGGTTGAGCAATGAAACGACCGATTTTGGCTATTTTTCACGAGAGCAGCTCGACGGGCTGGACTTTCTGGGCCGGCACAAGGAACGGATCCTGGACACCTTCGACAACCAGGGGGAGGCAGTAATAAAGTAATCCCGCCTTCGTTACACACTCTAACCACAATGAGTACCGCTATAGAACCGAACCAGATCGCGTTGCTGCTTATCCTAGCGGGGTCGGTCATTCTTCTCTTCACCGAGTGGATCCGAATCGATTTAACCGCCATCCTGATCATCATAACCCTCAGCCTGACAGGTGTGCTTACGCCGGATGAGGCCCTGTCGGGTTTCAGCAGTGAGCCGGCCATCCTGCTGGCCTCGGTCTTCGTGCTGAGCGGCGCCTTATATCACACGGGCCTTTCAGAGCGCCTTGGCAACTGGATCAAGCGCCTGGCCGGCAATGGGCTGGAGCGCGCGATCGTCGTGGTGATGCCATCGGTAGCGCTGCTCTCGGCCTTCACCCATCACGTGACGATCACGGCGCTGATGCTGCCGCCGATGCTGAAGTTCTCGCGCGAGAACGATATCCCCGCCTCGAAGCTGTTGATGCCGCTCTCGTTCGCGGCGTCGTTGGGCACGGCCATCACCATCATCGGCGCGCCTGCCTTTCTGATCGCCGATGGCCTGCTGCGGCAGACCGGCAGCAGCGGGCTGGGGGTTTTTTCCATCGCCCCGATCGGCCTGGCCATCTCCCTGGCCGGGACACTCTTCTTCTTATTCCTGGGACGGTTTCTTTTACCTTCCCATACCAGCAATGATGAGTCGACCGATCACTTCCGCCTGGAGGGCTACTTTACCGAGCTGGTCCTGCTGCCCAACTCTTCGCTGAACGGCAAGACGATCCGTGAGATCGAGGAGGAACAGCCCACCGATTTCAAGGTCTCAGCCTGGTACCGCGGCGACCGGCCGCGCAGCCGCCCGTTCGGCAGCAAGAAGACCCAGGAGGGGGATGTGCTCGTCATCCGCATCGACCCCGATAAACTGGCCACCGTCGAGCAGGAGCCGGGGATCGCCATCCGCCCGCTGGAAAAATACAAAGATACCTTTCTGCCCGGTCATAATGGGGAGAACGGCAAGGAGGATCTGTCCTCCCGGCTGGTCCAGTCGGTGATCGCCCCGCGCTCCGAGCTGATCGGCAAGACCATCGGCCGGGTGAATTTCCTTGAACAGTACGGGGTGATCGTGGTGGGTGTCTGGCGGAGTAAAGGCTGGCTGCGCACCGAGCTTTCGCGGGTCCGGCTGCGGGAAGGCGATGTGCTGGTCCTGGCAGGGGATAACAATTCCCTGAGAAGGATCTCCGAGGACCCGTCGTTTTTGATGCTCGTGCCGTTCAAGGGCGAGCCCAAGCCGCTCCACCGGGCGCGGATGGCAGCCCTGATCATGATCATCTCCACAGTCATTGCGGCGCTCAACGTGGTGCCGGTGGAGATCGCCTTCCTGGGCGGCGCGGCCGTGATGATCCTGAGCCGCTGCATTTCCATGTCGCAGGCGTACCAGTCGATCGACACGCGCATCTTTGTGTTCATCGCCGGTGCGATCCCGCTCGGCCTGGCCATGCAGGTGACCGGCACGGCGGACCTTCTGGCAGGGTGGCTGCAGAGACTGGTCTCCTCGTGGAATATCTACTGGATCCTGCTGGCCTTCTTCGTTGTGACCGGGCTGGCCACCCAGATCATGTCCGATGCGGCGACGACGGCCCTATTCGCTCCGATCGCAATCGCTCTGGCGAATGGACTGGGCATACGGCCTGAGCCGCTTGTCGTCACGGTCGCGATGGCGGCCGTCACTTCGGTCTTCACGCCCATCGGCCATCACGGCAACCTGTTGATCTACGGACCGGGCGGCTACCAGTTCTCCGATTTCCTGCGCGTGGGTGTGCCGCTGACCCTGCTGATCGCAGCTATTGTCGTCTTCCTGGCACCCATGCTCTGGCCCGGGGGATAACGAACCATTCCGGCGGAAATGGGGGTTATATAGCAAACAAGTCAAGGAGTCTCAACAATGCTCGATACCCTTTCACAGAAGTTCCATGCATGGACCACGGGCTGGCGCGTCCTGATCCTGTTTATTGCCGCCGGGTTAATGGCCGGTTATATCATGCCGGTCGCAGCAGGGATCCTGGCGCTGGCTGCCAATAACAGCGTCCTGCCGCTCGACCTGATGTTCTTCTACACGCCCGGCACAGCTTTCGATATGATCGAAAAGTATGGTCCGGCGGGGCGGGACTTGTACGGGAAGATCCTAATGACGGTCGACATCCTCTACCCGGTCATATACACCCTGTTCCTCGGACTGTGCATTTCCTGGCTGTTCCAGCGCGGGTTTCCGCGGCAAAGTCCAATGCAAAAAATGAATGCGGTGCCGGTCGGCGGCTTCCTGTTCGACCTGCTGGAGAATATTGGGATTGTTTCGATGCTTTCCATGTATCCCTCGATCCCGGCCATTATGGCATGGATCACCATGCTGATCAGCACCGTCAAGTGGCTGTTTGCCCTTGCCAGCCTGGGCCTAATCTTCGTGGGCCTGGCCCGGGCGGCGATGAACCGGTTTCGCAGACAGGACTGACCCTGCGGCGGGAAAATCCACTTCCGGAGAGGGGTGTATTGGCATTCCGTTCTCTGTACAATGCAATACGAAGTAAACATTGATTCAAGTATCCGTCCTCCGGATGGATACTTGATCTTTTTATCGAACGTGCTCTCTCGGAGAACCCTCGTGCGACGATATGCGTTGATGGCCAGCGTGCTGCTCCTGCTCGCCGCCTGCGGCGGGCCGGTGAGCACGCCGGTTATAGGGCAAGCCATACCTGCCCTTTCTGCTTCCGCCACATCCAGCCTGGAAGTGGAAACCAAAGACCCGGATCTTGATCTCTTTGCGTATGACGCGAACGAGCCCGTATCCATCATGGAAAACGAAGTCCTGCAAAGAGTGGGATATACAGTGCACGATATTTCCTATCCCAGCCCGAAAGGTGGAGAAGTGCCGGGGTATCTTGTAGTGCCCGAAGGACCCGGTCCCTTTGCAGGCATCCTGTTGATGCACGGTTCCTCCGGTTCGCGCCAGACACTTCTGCCTTTTGCAGAGGAACTCGTGCATACCGGAGCCGTTGTCCTGACCCTTAGCGCTCCGGCCGCCCGTATTCCCGGCAAGCCGTGGATC
>DATAKV010000318.1:0-8562 GCA_036261375.1 Anaerolineales bacterium | reverse complement strand
GGAGTGGGGGAAACGGTCGGTTCTGGCGTGTCACTCGGAACAAGAACTGGCATCGAAGCAATCGACGTCTCTGCCGCCGAAGAGGCAGCCGCATCCGCCGTCAGCGCGATGACCGTTGGCAGATATTCCGGCGGATAGGGCGTGGGAACGGGACTCTGGGTCGGCAACGCCAGGGACGTGCAGCCAGCCAGCAGTCCGAGCAGGGAGGCGATGATGAGTCCAGTTCTCATAGGCTTAAACGGAAAGTGCGACACGCGAATCGGACCTTTGTCCTACCGCGGCGCACTTCCCTGTAAATTATAGACCGTAGATCTCGCTATACTTCTTCGTCAGATAGCGAATATAAGGTTCGGGAGTGATCCTCGAGCCTGTCACTCGCTGGACGAGGTCCTGAGGATCATACTTATGGCCATGACGGTGGATATTGGAACGCAGCCAGGCAAGCAGCTCACTGAAATTACCCTTGCAAATCTGGTCATCGAGGTCGCGGAGATCCTTGCGGATCTTTTCCCACAACTGGGCCGAGACGAGGTTGCCGAGGGCATATGTGGAGAAATAACCGATCGCCCCGCCCGACCAGTGGATATCCTGCAGGACGCCCTTCGCATCGTCCGGCGGGACAACGCCCAGGTACTCCTGCATTTTTGTGTTCCAGATCTCAGGAAGATCCTTGACCGCAATGGTGCCCTCGACCATGCCGATCTCCAGCTCGAGCCGCAGCATGATGTGTAGGTTGTAGGTGGCCTCATCTGCATTGACGCGGATGAGGGACGGCTCGACCTTGTTGATCGCCTTATAGAAGGTCTTCAGGCTCACGCCCTCCAGCTGGGCCGGGAAGGTTTTCTTGAGCATAGGATAGAAGTGCTCCCAGAAGGGAAGCGACCGGCCGACCAGATTTTCCCACATACGCGACTGGGACTCATGCACCGCCAGCGATGTGCCGCCCGAGAGCGGTGTGCGCTCGTATGCCGGGTTGACTCCTTGCTCGTACATGGCATGACCCGCTTCATGCATGCTGCTGAACAACGTTGCCAGCGGGTTGTCCTCTTCAAAGCGGGTAGTGATGCGGACATCGTTGACATTGAACGTGGTCTCGAACGGGTGCGGCGCCTTGTCCTGCCGGCCTCGATTCCAGTCATATCCAAAGCGGGTGATAACGTCCACGCCGAAATCGATCAGCTTTTTCTCATTGTATTTCCTGAATAGGAAGGCATCCTTGACCTGTTTGCTCGCCGCAATGGCTTTGATCAGCTTCACCTGCTTCGGACGAAGCTTGTCAAAGATGGCTTTGACTTCCTCGGTCTTCATGCCGGGTTCGTAGTTATCCAGCAGGGTATCGTAGGGGTGATCGCCAGGCGGAAAAAAAGCAATATATTGCTGGACGAGATCCACCACCTTTTCCAGGTGCGGACGGAAGATCGAAAAATCAGCCTTACCCCTGGCTTCCATCCAGCCCTGGAATGCCTGGGAGGAAACCACCGCCTGTTCGCGGATGAATTCCGGCGGGACACGCTTTGCCTTCTCGTAATTTCGCGAGGTCACCCGTATCAGAGCGGCCTCATCGGAATCCGGATCGGCTCCTTCGAATTCCTGCTTCAGGTCTTCGAGCAGCCTGCCCACTTCATCGGAGGTGAATTTTTCCTGCACGAGCTTGCTCAGGGTCGCAAGCTGCTGGCCGCGCCCTTCGTTCCCGCCTGGAGGCATGTTCACCTGCTGGTCCCAGCTCAGGACGCTGGCCGCGCGGCCCAGGTCGTCCACTTCGCCGAGCCGTTGTTTCAATTGTTCCAGTTGTTCGCTCATCGTTTCTCTCTTGACCGTGTTGTATTAACCTTGTCAGGCGTACCTGCGCAAGGGATGTTTCAAAATACTACTCTGCTTTAAAGGATCAGGCAACCTTCCAGCGCAGGGGTTCCCCTCTCAAAGCTGAAAGCACTTCTCTGGCGATATCCTCGGCGGCCCGGGACTGTGCTTCGACCGTCTGTGCACCGACATGGGGTGTCGCGATCACGCGGGGATGGGAGACCAGCTCTGTCAACCCGGGCGGCTCGTTCTCGAACACATCCAGACCGACCCCGGCGACCTTACCGCTCTTCAGTGCTTCTAGCAGGGCATCCTCACCGATAATGCCCCCGCGCGCCGTGCTTACGATCCGCACGTCCTGTTTCATCTGGGCAAATGCCTGGGGACCGATCAGGTCACGAGTCTGGACATTGAGCGGCAGGTGCAGGGAGATGAAATCTGACCAGGCGTAGAGATCCTGCAGTGAGACGGGCTCGGCGTCACTGTGGCTCAGCTCTTCCTCCGTGACGTTCGGGTCATAAACGATGACATTCATCCCGAAGGCCGCTGCCCGCCTGCCAACTTCGATCCCGATCCGGCCGTAACCGATGATGCCGAGTGTTTTTCCGCTGAGCTCCACACCGTCCAGCTGTTTCTTCAGCCATTCGCCCTGTTTCATGGCCGCGTCGGCGCGGGGGATATCGCGCGCCACGGCCAGCAGGAGACCGAACGCCAGTTCGGCAACGGCGGTCGTGGTGGAGGTCGGTGCGTTGACGACTGCAATTTTGTTCTTTTTTGCGGCCTCGAGATCGATATTATCCACACCGACGCCTGCCCGGCCGACAACCTTTAAACGGGATGCAGCCTTCAGGAGGTCGGCTGTCACGCGCGTCTGGCCGCGAACGACCAGGGCATCATAGTCCGGGATGGCGGCGGTCAGCTCCTCAGCCGAGAGGCCGTTTTTTTCATCCACATGCGCAGAAGCGCGCAAGATGGACTGTCCGCGTTCGTCCAGTCCATCTGTGATCAGAATTTTATAGTCAGGCATGGCTTTATTTTAACCGATAAATTAATTTCCTATTCATATCTCAGCGCTTCAACCGGCTCAAGACTCGCTGCCCGGTTGGCAGGATAGATACCGAAGAACAGCCCGACTGCCGCCGAGAAAAGGGTTGCTAGCGCAATGGCATTCATGCCAACCACCGGCGTAAAGGCCGTGTCGTTGGCGGCTGCCACCTGTCCGACGATGAACGAGATCAGCCAGCCGAAGAGGATCCCAATAATGCCGCCGATCAGGCTCAACAGGGATGACTCGGTCAGAAACTGGATCAGGATGTCCCGCCGGCGCGCCCCAAGCGCCTTGCGCAGGCCGATCTCGCGCGTCCGCTCGGTGACGGAGACCAGCATAATGTTCATGATGCCGATCCCGCCCACCAGCAGCGAAATGCCGGCGATACCGCCCAGGAAAATCGTGAGAATGCCGGTGATGGAGGCGAAGGTGGTCAACAGGTCCTGCTGGGTGAAGATGGTGAAATCATCCGCGCCAACCGGTGTGCGGTGGCGTGTGCGTAAAATCTGAGCGATCTCCTCGGACGCCTGTGAGACGACATCCCCGCTCACGGCCTGGACAAAGATGATATCCACGCGGTCACTGGTGCTGCGCCGGATGAGGCGCGTCTGTGCTGTGGTGAAGGGCACGATGGCCTGATTGTCCTCACTCCCGAACGCGCCACCGCCTTTGGACTCAAGCACGCCGATGACGCGGAATGGCTGTCCTTCGATACGCACGGTTTCACCCGTGACTCCATCCGCGTGTCCGAACAGGGTCTCGGCCACTTCAGGCCCGAGTATCACAACCGAGGCCCGCCCGAGCATGTGCTCTTCGGTGATTAATTCACCTTCGGCGACAATCAAATTCCGGACCTGGAAATACTCGGGGGTCACGCCGAATATCTGCGGCGAGGTCTGCTCCCCGCCAAAGGAAACCATCCCATCCCCCTGGAGCGCAGGCGCAACGGCTGCCACTGAGGGAGCTGCGAACTGGTCTCGAAGTGCGTCCGCGTCACTGAGGGTCAACGGCTTCGGGTTGCGGATGTTATCGCCCGGGTCGCCGCGGAAGACAAATAACAGGTTCGTACCGATCCCACTGATCGACCCGGTAATGGACGCCTCAGCGCCCTGTCCGACGGCGAGCATGGCAATGACGGCCGCCACACCGATCACAATCCCCAGCACGGTCAAACCGGATCGCAGCTTGTTGCCGTTCAAGCTTTCGAGAGCTTCCAGGAAGGCCTGCAGGAACGTCATGAGGCACCATCCAGCAAACCATCGCGCAGGCGGATGACACGCTGGGTCTGCTCGGCGATGGCGGGATCATGAGTGACGATGATCAGCGTCGTCCCGGATTCCTTGTTCAAATTAAGCAGCAGGTTCATGATCTCCTTGCCGACCTTGGAGTCGAGGTTGCCGGTCGGTTCGTCGGCCATGATGATGGCGGGGTTGTTGACGATGGCGCGGGCGATGGCCACGCGCTGCTGCTGCCCGCCGGAGAGCTCATACGGCCGGTGGGTCATGCGGTCCTCCAGCCCGACGGCTTTGAGCGCCTCGATGGCGCGCTCGCGGCGTCCGTCGGTTCGACCGGAATAACGCAAGGGCAACTCGACATTGGTAATGGCCGTCTGGCGGGAGAGCAGATTAAAGCTCTGGAAGACAAATCCCACCTTGCGGTTGCGGATGTCGGCCAGCTGGTCGTCATTAAGCGTCGCCACGGATTCTCCGTCCAAAAGATATTCGCCGGAGGATGGGCGATCGAGGCAGCCCAGGGTGTTCATCAGCGTGGATTTGCCGGAACCGGAAGGTCCCATAATCGATACGATCTCACCGCGCCGGATGGAAAACGAAACGCCGCGCAATGCCTGCACTTCGACTTCGCCCATGATGTAGATCTTCTGCAGATCCCGCGCTTCGATCACGTTGCTCATGGCGCTATCCATTAATCGAACCCGCCGCCGCCCGGACCGCCGGGGCCGAACTCTGCAGCGGGCGGGTTGAGGATGACCACATCCCCTTCCTTGATATCGCCCACGGCAACCACACTCATCGTATCTGAGGAGGAACCCAGGCGGAGTTCCTTCATGACCGGCTCACCTTCCTCCAGCAGGTAGACGACCCGTTCTCCGTCTACGAGGCGCACGGCACGGTTTGGCACGAGAACCACATCCTGGATCTCCTCGACGACGATATTGACCGCGGCCGTCATACCGGGCTTGACGTTTGCATCCGCATCGTTCAGTTCCACGGTCACCTTGAAGTTGACAACTCCCTGTGTGTCTGTGCCCACCTGCGACACTTCGACCACTTCGCCGTGATATTCGCGGCCAAGGATGGCATCGAACGTCAGTGTGACCGGCTGCCCGATCTGGACACTGTTAATATCCACCTCCGAGACTTCCACGTCTACGAAGAGGCGGGTCAGGTCGTCGAGACGGAACGCCGTCGCGCCGGCCGCAACCTGGTCGCCGGGCAACGGAAGGGATTCTGTCACCGTGGCGGCGAACGGCGCGGTAAGGCGAGCCAGATTGATGGTGGCCAGGGCCGCATCCACGCGGGCCTGGGCAGCGATGATCTCGGCCGTGTTGCCGTCCTTCACCAGCTCATAGGCGCGCTGGGCATCCTGCAGCCTGGCCTCGGCCAGGGCCAGATCCTCCCCGGATTCCTTGATCGTCTCTTCATCGGCCTTCTTGACCTTGATCGTTTTAATATCCGGGATGCGTCTGATACCCATGGGTGTCATGATCCGCCGGTACACAATTTGATCGATCTCATACGGCTTGAAAAGGGAGTCGTAGTAGTTCAACGCCTTGTCATACGCTTCCTGCGCAGCACGCAGGTTGACCACCGCTTCGGCCTGGGGCGTGTTGGAGCTGGTCAGATCCTCCAGGGTCTTCTGCGCGCTGGCCAGATCCGCTTCCGCCAGGATGATACTCTGCGGAAGGGAGGTTTTTTCCAGCTCTGCCAGCACATCCTGGGCACGGACGGTATCACCCACGCTGACATGCACATTCTCCACCGTTCCGGCCGCCTGCCAGACCAGTATGGAGCTTTGTTTGGGCCGCACAGTTCCCGTTGCACCGATCGTGGCCGTCAGGCTGCCGCGCTCGACAGTCGACGTCTGGAACTGGCTCGCTGGATCTGCATTTGCACCTCTGACATACAAAAAGGCGGAAATCCCCACGACCGCAATGACCAGAATGATCAATAGTGTTCTATTTCTCTTGAAAAAATTTCGCATTCGTTTCCTCCGCAAGGGACTGCCTCGCAACCTGTAATTTTACCTTACAGGCATGGTTTTATACCTCACAATTATGAATTGTCCGTGAATTAGGACGACGAGGATCGTTCACTTTTTACATGGACTAATGTGATGAATGTCGTCGACATTGGTGACATTACAACCTGTAGGCTGGATTTAAGTTTGGGTATCATCAAACTGAAATAGCTGTCGCCAAATTTGGAGGAAACAATGCAGTTCATACCCGGTGAGACCCTGCCGATCGACCGCAGAGCCCGCGTAAACATGCCATTTTTCGACCTGGACTTACGCGCCCCGACGGAACGGAAATGCGATTTTGGAGACGTTGTCATTGATTTCAGCTCGGAGCGGGCCATGCGGGAGGCAGCCCGCTGCATCCACTGCCCGGACCCCGCTCCCTGCATGACGGCCTGCCCCACCCACAACGATATCCCCTCTGCCATGTGGCTGATCGAACAGGGACGGTTTAACGAAGCAGCCAATCTTTACCACCAGACAAGTTCACTTCCCGAAATCTGCGGCCGGGTTTGTCCGCACGAGCAGCTCTGCCAGGGTTCATGTGTGCTGAACAAGCACCAGACCCCGGTCCTGTGCGGCGAATTGGAGACCTTTGCTGTCGACTTTAAGCGCCGCTATGAGGGACGGATCATTCCGCTCGCGCCTCCCAGTGGGAGGCGCGTCGCCATTATCGGCGCGGGACCGGCTGGCCTGGGCTGCGCCGATCAGCTCCTCCAGCGCGGACATGAAGTCACGATCTTCGAATCGAAGCCCGCGGCAGGCGGCCTGCTGGTCTACGGCATTCCCAACTTCAAACTGCCCAAGGAAGTGTGGGCTGAGAAATGGGAAGAGTTCGAGCGGGCGGGCGTGAAATTCGTCCCCAACACTTACATAGGGAAAGACAAAACCATCGACGATCTCTTCCATGAAGGTTTTGATGCTGTCTTCATCGGTGTCGGCTCGGAGATCGATGCGAAGATGGAAGACACGCCCGGGACCGACCTGCCCGGCGTTTACGAAGCGACCGATTTCCTGATCCGCGGCAATGTGGGCCCTGATCTCCTCCCGGAAAACATGCGCAACCCGCTTGAGATCGGCAGGAAGGTCGCCGTGATTGGCGGCGGGGATACAGCCTCCGACTGCCTGCGCACCGCGCTGCGCCTGGGCGCAGAGGAAGTGACCTGCCTCTACCGCCGCACGGAGCGCGAAATGCCTGGCGGAAAAAAGGATCGCCAGATGGCCAAAGACGAAGGCGCCATCTATCGCTACCTCACCCAGCCTATCAAATTCATCGCCGGGGAAGATGGGAAGATGGTCGCCATCGAATGCATCCAGATGAAGCTGGGCGAGGCCGACAAGAAAGGCCGGCGCAAACCGGTGCCTGTCGAAGGGTCGAACTTCCTGGTAGAGTGCGATACGGCCGTACTGGCTCTCGGCTACTGGCCGGATCCCATCCTTGGCAAGACAACACCGGACCTGGAGACTCACAACTGGGGTCTGATCAGCGCCGACAAGGCGACCGGCAGCACCTCCCGGCCGGGTGTTTTTTCGGGGGGTGACTGTGTCACCGGTCCTGATCTGGTGGTCACCGCCATGGTAGCCGGGCGTAAAGCAGCCTGGGCGATCGATGCCTACCTGGAAAATCTCACAGGCTGACCGGCTTCTTTTGGCTTAATTGCATTGCTCCTTCGGCCCTTCCCGAAGGAGCTTTCTGTTTCTGGTTATAATCACCGGATGCTTTACCGTATTTTGCATGTGATCGATTTTCTGGCGCTTACTCTTGCGATCATTATTGCGGCCGGAGGCGATACACCCCGATTTACTGGCCAGTCCGACCGCATCCGTACTTACACTCGAGAGATCGAATTCGATTATCCCAACTGGGTCTGGGACGCAGCCTGGACCAAGCTCAAACAGGGAACGGTCGGTGCACCGTATATCTTCGACCGCGGCACGAATAAACAGATCGTTTTCGAATATCTGCGCATCACCAACCAGCTGATGCAGACTGAGTTTGCCATCGAGCAAATCTACGCCAACCCGGATATCAGTAATAAGGAAGCCACCAGCGAACTTATGCGCAGCCAGCGCGACAAATTGATCGCCCGCCAGCAAATGATCGCGCCGTTCGCGGAAGCCACCCTCCAGACCCAGGTAGGCGAAGCGCTTGCCGACCTGGGTCTGACCACCGGCGGGCAGACCCTCCCACCCATCCTGTACCATACCTCGCCTACACCGTTGGCTTTGATCGTCGCGCCGCGTGACCGCATCATCCAGATCACGAACATATCCGTCCTGCCCACCCTGACTCTGAATGAGCAGATCCAACTGGAGGAGGAGGTCGCCCGGTCACAGAACGTATCCACACTCGTGGTGCCAATCGGCGGCGTGGGCGTGTACCCCACCATGGTGACGGAAACAACGGATCTGCGCTGGCTCCTGGATACGATCGCTCACGAGTGGACGCACAATTA
>DATAKV010000312.1:0-2677 GCA_036261375.1 Anaerolineales bacterium | reverse complement strand
AGCGGCTGAGCTCATAGAAGGCGGGATCCTTCTTTTCCACCCGGAGTTTGATATTTTGCATCAATGTGTCCAGATTGAGCGAGCGGGCAAGCTCGTTCTCTGTGTGAATAACCAGCAGGTTGGGCATGCCGGGCTGCATTTGTCCCAGCTTATAGAGCAGCAGGCGCAGGAAGCGTTCCTCCGTAGGCGTTCGCATGCGGGCAACTTCAACGTTGAAAACCTGGTTGGTTCGATACGTCACGGCGAAATCGGGGCCGCGGCGTTTGGCGCTGGCGTACGCCTCGTATTGGATGTCCAGGCGGCGGTCGCCGAGCAGGCCGCGGGCTACGTCCAATTCGCTGCGCAGATCGAGGATGCTCTCGGGCTCGCGGGTGATGCGCAGTTTCTTGCGGATCTTGTCGCGATAGGTCTCGACGAAGAGTGTGAAGCGTGTGGAAGCCTCCATCCATTGGAAAAACTCGGAGGAAAGCAGGTGCGGCTGCCCTTCGAATAAATAGGCGATCAGGTCGGCCGGTTGGGTCATCCCCCGATTATAGCGGGCAGCTCGCGAACTTTGCAGGAAGCAAAGAGCCGCCCCGGCGAGACGCCACTACTTCCTGCGAATCAGGAAGAACAGCGCGGCCGGGATAGCGAACAGGGCGGAAAGAAAGTATAGGAACTTGTCTGTGGTGACATCGTACAGGACGAGGTTCGAGCTGCCATTCGCCAGCAGGTAACCGGACAGCAGCAGAAAGCCGGCATGGCGGCGGGTTTCCATTTGAAAGAGGAAGAACACAGCGCTCGCCAGAGCCAGGATTGCGTTGGCTGTGAAGTAATACAGGGGATAATCTTCGTTGAAGGCGAGCCGCACTACATTGACTCCGTCGAACAGCAGGAATACGGCCAGTGCGATGAACCCGAAATTGCGGGAGACATCCTTCTGGAAGAGGAAAGATAGGCTCGCCAGGATGGCTGAGATCCCGTACAGGATCCAGGCATAATGCAGCGGATCCCACCTCTCGAGTGCCAGCAGGACATTTGACACTGCGGCGAGGACGATGGAAACGGATAGCAGGAGAAGAAAGAGGTTCTGCCGCGCGCCCGCCTCCGGGAGGGGCGACCTCGCTCGCGATCCTGCAACCGCTCGTAGATGGGCCGACCCAGCGAACATATTTGCAATGACCCACGCCGCCACCAGGTAGAGTAATTCCTCCGACACCAAGCCTGTATCTTCATAGAGGTATTTATAGACCGATCCGAGTCCGAAACCGGAGATGGCGTTGACCAGCACCCACCAGAAGCCAAGGCTCTCCCGGAATAGCAGCCACTGCACCAGGCCTATCCCGGCGGCCGCAATGGTGAACCAGATCCGCAGGATATCCGGTTCGTAGGAGATGGTCCCGGTATAGACAAGCATGGCCAGGGCTAGGGAGAATGCTACCGCCAGGACCCCGGTCCCGGCCCATAACACCCGGGGTGACGCAGCTGGCAGAAGGCGTTTGATAGAGGTGGGTATGCCAGGAATGGAGCTTCCTATGCTTGTCTGTGGGCGTACTAATGGCGTCTCGGCCGGGCCGGTATGGCTTTGGCTTGCCTCCGGCGGGACCAGAGACTGCACGGTCTGGCTGACGGCCGCTCCTGATTGCGCGGACGGGAGGCGCTTCTGCTCGAACTCTGTCAGGAGTTTCCCTGCCAGGGATGAGATCCGGCGGCTGTCGTCCTCCCTCATCCGTTCAAGCGAGGCGATGGCAAGCTGAACCATCTCCAGGTCAGGCGAATGCAGGTAGTTGCCCAGCTCGGTCACTGCGCTCTCGCGGATGCCCACGAAGGAGCTCTCCAGCGCCTGGACTAATTCATAGGGCAGCTCTGGCACTTTCTTTTTGAGGAAGGGATTGCGGGCAATGACCAGGTCGCCCTGCTGGTGATAGGACCACTTATGAGGCACCTGCCGGGGTGTCTCGGCGATGATCCTTGTGTAGGTGTAGTCATACCATTCGTCGAGCGAGACCTGGCCATCGTGATTCATATCCGCTTCGCCCGTCTTCAGACCATCGAGCAGGAAGTGGGTGAACAGCGAGAGCTCCGATTGCTTGATAACCTGGTCCCCTTCAAGAGCATACTGGGTGGAGTCCGAGGCAGTCAGCACGACGCGGCCGAAGCCGCTGCCTTCGAAGGTATTCTCCGTGATCGCCTTTTGCTCCCCCTTCGTGCCGCGGGCGAACGCCCCGCTGTGACAGCAGTCCAGCACCAGGATCTGGCGCCTTGAGCGGCAGCTATCCATTTCGTCGGCGATGAATGAGGAGGGGATGGAAGTAGCCTTGAGCAGGCTGACGAGTGTATCCTTGAGCGCCAGGTACAACCGCCCGCGGTCATCCAGCACACCGTGCCCCGAGAAATAGAGTAGCACGAGATCGTCGGGTTTTTTGCCTGCCAGAAATTGGCTGATGGCGCGGCGCACCTTTGTCTCTGATTGGTTGATCAGCGGTGTGACTTCGTCGAAGGAGCCGATGGATGCATCGCCCAAGACCCGGGCCAGTGCCTGCGAATCGGCGGCGGGGGTTTTCAATTGCGCCAATTTCGGGTCATCGTATCGGTCGTTGCCGATAATCAGGGCGTACTTCATGCGGTCTACGTTTTCAGGGATTTGTTCAGGGATTTGATCAGCAGATCCAGATCTTTTGCAGATGTGCGGGTGGGA
>DATAKV010000303.1:0-7690 GCA_036261375.1 Anaerolineales bacterium | reverse complement strand
TACCTTCTCCCGCTCACTTGTTAATCAGCTCTGGCCTACGATTTGGACCGTGTCAGGTACCCCAGGCCGCTTTGACCGTCCATGATCAGATCCAGGGTATGGCCGGGACGCTCGGTGGGGATATGGATCACTTTGACGCATTGGCTGGCCGGGGTCTGCTCGGAAACGAATTTGTGCAGCTGGTTCTCAGACTTCCTGATGAAGTCCCTGTTTAAGTGATCCCCGGCTTCCTCCGGGTACACGGCCAGGGGGTAGATCTGCGTTTCGACCAGGTCCTGGAAGAAGTGGGTGCCGTAGGAAGGCTCGACGCTGAAGCCCCCCGTATGGCTGGCGACTTCCACCAGGGCGCTTGTATTGAAAATATCCGCATAGGTGACAGGCACCCCCTGCATCGAGTCAGAAGAGCCCCAGCGGCCGGGACCCAGCAATAGGAATGGATGCCCCTCCAGTGCGTTGTTGAGGTGCCCGATACAGCGGGCGACCTCGGTATGCTCCTCGAGCGTTTCCAGACGATAATACGCTTCGGGATCCACATGGATGATGTACTCGATCTGGCTCACACGACCCTGAGGGACCATGCGTGTGCACAGCAGGATCTTGTCCTGGGCGGGCAGGTCGGTGGGGATGGATTGGACCTCGCGGCTGTCCGCGTTCCACTGGTTTTGAGGCCGGCACTGCAGCAGGTGGAAGGCAAAGCTGGGTTTATCACCGCCCATTCGAAGCGAAACTGCAAATTCAATATCCACGGGCTGTTCGTATTGCTGCTCGAGGCGGGTCAGGATGGTCTTCATCAGCGGGACAAATCCGCCGCGCTGTAGCAGCCCGTCAAAGGTCAGGACCAGGTGCTTCGGATCGATACTCCGGCCGATTGTCAGAGGCGGGTGGACCGTCTCCCCATCGTCCACCGAGACAAGCCAGCGCAGAGGTGGGTAATCGGCCCCGAGGACCGATTCAACAGGGACGGTGGTCAGTGTATTCTGCTCAAGGTCCAGGGCATCGACAAAATGCTGTGAATAGTAGCGGATGGCTTTTGGCGTCACATCGGGCCGCAGCTGCGGGTGGCTGAGATTGATCATGCGCGGGTAATCGCCGGCAATGCGGTCGACCGCGCGCGTGCCGAGTCCCATGACGAGCCGCATAAAGCCGTCTTCGCGCTTCAAACGCGTATTCCACACGATTGGGCTGTAGCTGTAGGCAACACCGGCCAAGGCCGGAAAATAATACTGGCGGTGGCGCTCCCCGTGCACCTCCTGCAGTAGGATCGCCATCCGTTCATCGTAATCCAGCAGGCCGACACGCCGCCGATAGATCAGCGCATCCGGACCGAAGACGCTGGCATAGATCTGCCGGATGGCCCGGGTCAGGTCACGCAGGTTTTCCTTGAGGGTCCCCTGGTTCGGACAGAAGATACTTAAATATTTTCCCGCAAAGGACATGCCGAAATTATCCTCCAGCAGGCTGGAGGAGCGGACGATCAAGGGCGTTTTGTCCACGCCGCGCAGGATCTCCCGCAGCTGGTGGGCTACCTCCTCCGGGAAGCGGGCGGAGGCATATTGCTCCTGGATCTTCGGATATTCCTCGCGGATCTGTTCGGCGGTCTTGTATTTCTGGTTGAGGAATTCGAGCTGGTTGCCTGCCATGAAATCATAGAAGACATCCGCGCCGATGAAATAGGAGCGCGGCAGATGGACCTGGTCGAAAATGTCAGGGGCTGTGTTCTGCAGGATCTTATAAGCCAGCAGCATACCGGCAGACTTCCCCCCGATTTTTCCGGTGCCAATGCGGCTCTCCAGGATCATATGGAAATCGGCGGCCGTAAACCAGCGCCTGGCGATGTGAATAAAGGCCAGCTGGTCGCTGACCAGGCTTTTGAGCAGGACGACGATAAGCTCCTGGAGGTGGTGATCCACCGCGGCGCGCTGGTCGTTCGGAAGGGCTTCGTATTTTTCAGCCTGTCTCAGGACCATCTCCAGGGGGGCAAGCTCGGGGTTGAAGGGCAGGCTGTGGTCCGGCGCGATGCTCCGGCCGTCGGCTTGAGGCGTCCGCAGCAGGTCCAGAATTTGATAGAGGATTTCGATCGGCAGGTTGTAGGCAAAGTAGAAATCGGTCAGCGTCCGGCGGACGCGGCTCCAGCGCAGCTCCCACTGCTGGGGATTCTCCTCCTGAAGACCGTTCAGGATTCCCTCACGCTGCTGGGACTGGATCGCCTTTTCCTTCACCTCGGCATCGAAGCGCTGGGGTGTAATGATCCCCCGGCGGAACAGCTCCTCGCGCATCCGGCGGCGTATGTCCGACGCCAGCATCGGATACTGGGCGATGAGCAGATAGATCTCCAGGATCTTGGAGGATTCAGGCGGAGCGTGGGTCATTGTAGGTACCTGTGCCATCTCGGTGGCTAGCCGCGGCAAGATGGCTGAAAAGTGGGGTAGCATGATTATAGCCCAAGGCCAACAGCATACCCGGGCTTCTCATCCGGTTTACTCTGCAGGTTATGGGTTGTCTGCCGGGCGTTTCAGCCACTTTTTCAGCCAAACCAGCAGCTTGACCCAGCGGCTGTTGGTTATCACGCCCAGGGTCCTGATGAACTCCTCACGGTGGGCGATCTCCTCGGGCGTGAAGCTCGCTTTCAATATTTCCGTTTTGAATTCCTGGGCGTCTCGATCGTCGGGGACCACCCATGTGTGCAGCGGCTCACAGGCAATCTGTTGATCCACGCCCAGGACGAAGCGCTCATTCACAACCGTGCCCATGCCCCGGGTGGCGAGCGGCCAGGTGGCATCCACGATCATATCCCTGCCGGGCAGCTCGAGGATCAGGTAATTGTGCACATCCACAAAGCGGCCCCGGGATTGCTCTAGCAGCTTCCGCAGCTTTCCCTGTACTGTTTTTGGATCGATGTGCGTGACAGTCGTACAGGCGATCAACCGGGAGGGATAACCCAGCTCGGCAAACAGGCTTTTCAACAGGTAATGCTTTCCTGAGCAGGTGCCGCGCCACTCCTGGAGGATCGTTTCAGGGTCGCGTGAGCTGGCCCGGGTATAGGGCATATCGCGGACCAGGATAAAGGTTTTCTCGAGATCAAGATCCTGCTCCGGTTTGAGCAGTCCGCGTTCAACGGCTTTTGATTTCAGAGTTTCGAGCAGCATGGTATTGACTGTCTTTCAGGTCCCTTTGAAGTAGTGTAATCATTATTAATGTTCCCTGCCTTACAGCGTGCATTCATTATATCGAATTCCGCCGGATGGGTTGAATGGGCGAGCAACGCAGTATTTCAGAAATAAAGAGTGAATGTCTTGCTGAAAATGGAGAATGCGGTGACAATGGAAGTCCCAGGGCCCTTCAACATCCAAGCTTTCCAATGCAGGAAAAGCCGATCTGGAGGAAGCCCTGGGATATTCTCAAGTTTGAGTCTGGAGGATGGATATCATGATTGTCGTCGCAAAGGGAGCAGACGGATCGCAAATTTGTGACATTGCCGCCCGGGCCGGTGTTTTCAACCAGGAGGAAGTCGATTGTGTCGCGGCTCTCTTGGAGGAATATCTGACAGATGGCCCGGACGTTTGCGGATATAACTTCATTGTCGACCGGGAGGGGGACAAGGTTCTCGGCTTTGCCTGTTACGGGCCCCGCGACCTGACCAGCGGCGTCTTTGACCTGTACTGGATCGCTGTCGATCCCGATACCCGCCGCGGGGGGGTGGGCCGCGGGCTACTGGCAGCAAGCGAGGATGCGGCGCGCAAGGCCGGCGGGCGGATGATCATCGCCGAGACATCTGGAACATCCCATTACGAGCCGACCCGCATGTTCTACCTCAATACGGGCTACATGCTGGAAGCAACCATCAAAGACTTCTACACCGAAGGCGATGACCTGGCAATCTTCATCAAGCGTTTTAATAACCCGTGAGCCAAATGAGTCACAATAAAAATGCCGGATGAGTACCGACACCTCAGGGAATATAGCGATCTGGTTTCTGCAGCGCGCCGTAAACAGCCCCTTTATCCCCTGGCCCCTCCCGGCCCGGAAACGCAGGCCTTGATCAGGGACATATTGGGATTCCACCAGGATGATGAAAGTCCATCGGATATAAGGGAGGAAGCACAGTGGGAAAAGGATGGGTTGGCCGGGCAGGAGGTTTCCTGGTCCGTGGGGTACGGTCCCCGTACGCATGCCTTCGTGCTCAAGCCCGCCGGTGTAAACGGACCCCTGCCCGGGATGGTCGCGCTGCATGACCACAGCGATTTCAAATATTATGGTAAGGAAAAAATTGCAGACGGCCAGCAGGGTCCCTTGCCGGTATTGAATAACCTCCGCCAGGAGATGTACGGCGGCCGGGCCTATGCCAACGCCCTGGCGCGGCAGGGGTTTGTTGTGCTGGTCCACGATGTTTTTCTGTGGGGCAGCCGCCGGTTTCCCTACGATACCATGATGGAAATGATGGGGCCTAAGACGTCTGCTATCCTTCAAGCGGATCGATACACCGTTGATGAGATCGAACGTTACAATCTCGCTTCCAATTTCCATGAACATTGGGTCTCAAAATACTGTACTGTCCTGGGTACCAACCTGGCTGGGATCGTGTCTTTCGAGGACCGCGTCGCTTTGAATTACCTGCTGACCTGTGCGGACGTGGATCCTGAACGTATCGGATGCATCGGTCTGTCAGGTGGAGGTAATCGGGCTGCCCTATTGACCGCTACTCATAACAGCATCCGGGCCGCAGTCATTGTGGGCTTGATGACCACCTACCCGGCCCTGCTGGACCACAACATGTCGCATACCTGGATGTTATTCCCCTTTGGCTGGGCCCGCCATGGAGATTGGCCTGATATTGCCGCCTGCCGGGCGCCACGGCCCTTGCTGGTCCAATATGACCTGCAGGATCACTTGTTTACCGAAGAGGGGATGCGGGATGCCCATGTCCGTCTGCAATCCCATTATGCCAGCGCCGGAAAGCCTGAGGCTTATACCGGGCAGTTCTATCCCGGTCCGCATAAATTTGACCTGGAGATGCAGGCGGCTGCTTTCGACTGGCTAATACAGCAGTTCTCGGGCTCCTAGCGCACGACGCTCTTGCTCTCCGTATCCAGCAAAAAATCGATCAGATAGTCGTTGACTTCCTCCGCTGCGTCGCGCTGGACCCAGTGGGTGGCCTCGGGAAAAAAGATCAGGTTTCCCTTCTCCACATGGTCCAGGCTTGGACGCGCCATTCGGTGGACAAGAGCAAAGTCCTTCATCCCCCACATCATCAAGGTGGGAACGCGTATATGCATCTCGCTTGGAATCCAGGATGGATCCCGGACAGCCGCCCGGTACCAGTTGATCATGGCGGTCATCGCGCCCGGCTGCGACCAGGCCTCTTTGTATTTCTCAATGTCTTCCTTCGTAAACGTGTGGACCAACCCACTACCTCGCAAAGCGAGGACTGCGCCGCGCCAGTCCTTCACGCGCATGCCCAGCTCGGGCAGCCAGGGCAGCTGGAAGAAGAGCACATACCACGAGCGCCGCATCTGATCCAGATCGCGCAGCAAGAATCGGCGCATGACGAGCGGGTGCGGGACGTTGAGGATTCCCAATCTCTGCAGGCGTTCCGGGTGCCTGTATGCCATCATCCAGGCGATAATGGCTCCCCAGTCGTGTCCCACCAGGTTGACCTTTTCATAATCAAGGGCCTCGATCAATCCGAGAATATCCTTGACCAGCTCATTGACGTGATACTTGTTGATCCCTTTTGGCTTTTCGCTTAAGTTATAGCCGCGCTGATCGGGGAGGATGACCCGGAAGCCGGCCTCGACCAGCGCCGGGACTTGCCGTATCCAGCACCGCCAGGTTTCCGGAAATCCGTGCAGGAGCAGAACGGGAACTCCGCTTTTCGGACCGGCCTGCACAACATGCAAACGGACCCCGTTTGTTTCGATAAAGCTCTCTTCCAGTTCCATTCAACAGCCTCCACTCGAACGAAGCCGAATTCTACCAGAGGGGAGGATTCCCTTTCCCCTATTGTTTATACGAGAAACAGGACCAGACACATGATCCGCCAGGATATAAGTCAGGATTAATGATGCCCTTGACAAACTAGAACATTTGTTCTACATTGGAGAGGCTGACCTTTTACTAAATTGCGGAGACGATTATGAATGCAGAGACTTGTTTCTACCGGGGCAATGTTCACATCCACCTGCAGGGGCAGGACGCCCTGCTGCCCATCCACTCACGCCGTGAAGACCAGATCACCTGTTTCATCGGCTCAAAGAAATCCAAACTCCTCATCCGGGATTTTCGGGAGCAGCCGGTGCTGGCTGCGAACTGTGCCCCGGCGGGGATCAAGGGCTCGGAGTTCGCCGTGGCTTTCAACCAGCCTGCCTATGCGGAGGTGTCGGTCAGTGGGAACGGCGATGAACCCGCCAGGATCGAGATCCACTTACGTGCTGCAGAGGAAAACGACGACGTTCCGGTCCTGTGGCTGGGAGTCAAGGATGACCTGCTGATGCCCATGCTGGATATCGAGTGGGAGATCCTGCGCCCGATCAGCATGGAAAAGGTGGCCTTCACGGCGATGGTGCGCTTCGACAAAGAAGACGAATAACAGTCTCCTAATACTCTCCTCGAAAGTAGGCGTTGACCAGGTCCGAGATATCGGCAGTGGTGTTCTGGCGCGCGACAGCGAAAAAGTCATAGGCGGTGGCACGGCCGCGTCCGTAGCGGGAGGTATAGTCATTCAGGAAGAGGAAAAAGTCTTCATCGCCCATGCGGTAGTGCAAAACTTCCATAAAGTTGGCGCCGTTCAAATAGGCGGCATTGACATAGCCGCGGAACGATGCGCTCTCGTAGATGTTCGTATCCACCCAGCCTGTCGGACCAAAATAATTGACCCGGAAATTCCACCACCAGTCGCTCGAGTTGGGATAGATGTACTGGTAGAACAGGGCCTCGCTGTACACGCACAGCGCCTCGTCCAGCCACGGCTCCAGCGCCTGGTCGTTGCCCACCAGCCCGAACCACCACTGGTGGGCGATCTCATGCACCCCGATCGCCACCAGATTGCTGCGCGCCGAGCCATTGTACTCGTTGTAAAAACGCGTCGCCAGGAAAACCAGTCCATCGTATTCCTGCCCATCGTTGAGGTCCGCCTGGACAATGGCCAGGCTGCCATAGGGGAATGGCCCAAACTGGACTTCGAACAGCCCGATGGCCCGGACCGCCGCGTTCAGGATCGCCGCGCCCTGGTCCGCATAGCCGGGATAGTAGTACGAGCGGATCTGCGCGCCGCCTGCGACCGCGTCCACGATCAGGAACTGGTCGCTGGCGGAGAAGGCAAACGTCCGCGCCCCGTCGATGCGGTAGCGCGTCCACTCGCCTGATGAAGCAGGCTCTTCAATGCCGCTGGCGGCGATGACAATCCCCGGTTCCGTGGTCCGGATGTTGACATCAAAATCAGCCGCGTCGTAGACGAGATGCTCGCCAAATGGGGAAGGATCGTGTAAAACCCAGCCGTTGATATAAGGCACTACGAACGGATACCAGTCCGTTAAATTGACCTGGTCCACGTCGAAGCCGTACGGCTCCTCCTTAATCTTGACCGGGATGTCGATACGGAAGCGCATGGCCAGGGTGACCTGGGCGCCCGGCGCCAGGGGCTGGGGCAAATAAACGGTCAGCCATTGACCGCCCAGATCATAATCCAGCGGGC
>DATAKV010000289.1:0-3196 GCA_036261375.1 Anaerolineales bacterium | reverse complement strand
GGAAGTCTTGAGCGTCATCCGGGCTGTGGCAGAGGGCCAGGCTCTGTTTGGTCCGGCCATTGCAGAGCGGCTATTGAACTACTTTAAGGAGCTGAGTACAAAGCCGTCATTGTCCCGGATAGGCGCCGCTTTTCATGAATTGACTGAGCGTGAGCTGGAAGTCCTGCGCCTGATCTCGCAGGGACTGAACAACCAGGATATTGCACACAAGTTGTTTCTCAGCCCCAAGACCGTTCGCAACCACATCACGAACATATTCAGCAAACTGCAGGTGGCAGACCGCGCCCAGGCGATCGTGCGTGCCAGAGAAGCGGGATTGCAGTAACTGTGTGATGGCCGAGATGGATCTGACCCGAGCCTGCCATCAAATCAGAATGATGATCTGGTCGTCCTCGACGGTCACTTCATACATCCGCAGCCGGCGCTTATCGGTCAGGCAGGCGCCGTTGAGCAGGTCGAACTCCCAGCCGTGCCATGGACAAGCCAGGATCTCGCCCTCCCGACCCCAGACCCACTGGCCTGGAGCGGATGGGAGCGTGGTGCCGCCCAACCGGCCGAGGCAGACCGGCGCAAGCTCGTGCGGGCAGACGTTCAACACGGCCACGTAGCGGCCGTGAAGGTTGAAGACGCCTATCGATCGCCCATCCAGATCCACAATCCGCCGGCTGCCGGGCGGGATCTCCCACGTCCGGGCCAAAACATAACGCTGCTTAGCCACGCTCTACCTCAGGGAGCCTGTATAACTCGCGAGCGGTTTCATGCATTACACGATTTCTCAGGTTCACAGGAAAATTGCGCGCTGCGAAATCCGGTGTATCGCCGTCCCAGTGCGGGAAATCGCTCGAGAACATCAGCATGCGCCCGGCGGGAAACATCTCGAGCATCTGCCTGAAGTGCTCGGGACGGTCCGGCTCTTCGATCGGCTGGGTTGTCAGGATCACATGTTCAAAGACGATCTCGCTGGGGAGGCGGTCGAGCCAGGGAGTCGTCTGGCGCAGCGCCCGCCAGTTCTTGTCCAGCCTCCAGAGGAGCGGCGGCAGCCAGCACACGCCGCCCTCGACCAGCACGACCTTCAGCTCCGGGAACTTGATGAATACGCCGTCGGTCACCAGGCTGATCAGGTGAGCGATGAAACTGCCCACCAGGCCGGTATGCCACTCCAGGTAACTGCCTGGGTAGCCGGCCGCTGTCGGCGCCCCCGAGATGCCGGCACCCTCCGTCCCCGGGTGGAGCGCCACCGGCAGGCCATGCTCGACGGCCGCGGCATAGATGGGATGAAAGGTACGCTGTCCATAAGGGATGCGCGCCCCACTCGGCATCAGCACCTGGACGACCCCCGGCTGGTCACCCAGCCGGTGGATCTCCTTCGCCGCCAGCTCGGGATCATTGGGGGTGACCGCCAGCGAGTAGCGAAAGCGCGGGTCTGTGGGCAGCCACTCTTCGAGGAAGACATCATTGATTGCCGAGGCCTGAGCGGCGGCATAATCCGGCTCGGGTGAGAGCCCGATACTCAGAATGTTCTCGGGATTGAGAATGCCGTAATCGATCTTGTGGACATCGAAGAAGTGTCTGGCGAGATGGTGGGCGCTGCCCTCGATGCGCTCCTCATCCCCGGTGACGGCATCGGCGCGGTGAACGCCGTTGGGATTCCAGTAATTCAGATAGCCGGGACCATGGTTACCGCTCAAATAGCGCCTGCGCCATGGCTCAGGGAGACGCTCTGCCACCCGGGCCGGGTCGGGTGCAGGGTGGATATCGGCGTCGATGATGGAGGGGATTTCCATAATAATCAGCTCTTTTCCACAGACCGTTTATTGTCCATCGTCCGAGGGTGCCATCTTAGCTTTGACCGCATCCAGGGCGCGAGTGGAATAGATCAGCGCCGATCCGGCCTTGACCGTCACAGCCACGCTCAGCGCTTCGAGGATCTCCTCCTCTGTCGCTCCGTTCTGGAGGGCCGCCTCGGTATGGACGACAATACAGCCATCGCATTGAACGGTGACGGCCACCGCCAGCGCGATCAGCTCGCGGATTTTGGCGCCAAGCAGGTCTGTTTTCCTGCCTGCCTCGCCAAGCATACGGTAGCCGCGGACAATATCCGGGTTGGCGCGCCCGATCTCGGCGATCCCCTTACGCACTTGATCATGATATCGATTCCACTCGATCATTTGAGAGCTCCTTTAATTGTTGTTTATAAGAACCGGGTCCTTTGGATTGGATCCTTACTTACGAATGGATTATCCCATGAAGCGCTCCGCTCCGATGTGGATTCTCGTAGAATAGACCGGTAGAGGAACAGCCGTCTCCGGAGTGACCTGCGCCGGAGATGATGATGGAAGTATGGAAAATGGAATCGGGAATTTCTTATAGCAAACCCAGCCGGCGTGCCTTGTTGATGGGTTCGATGCGGCTGTGAACATCCAGCATAGTGCTTTAATTCGATCTTGATCGAATAAGGCAATCTAATAACAGGGTGTCCAACCTGGTCGTTAATCAGCATACCCCATTCGAAGAAGTTGTAGTCAGGGCGGGTTTTCCTACCCTGGCTATCTTTATCCATATTTATGTTTTGGAGGACAAACCATGAGTGAAAGACAGGACACCCTGCAGCAATATGTCAGCGATATGCTGGCGGTGGAGCGCCACCTTTTACCGGCGCTCGAGAACCAGAGCAAAGACGACCGCTATACAAAGTATCCCGAAGCCCAGCGCCTGGTAAACAGGCTCGAGGCCACCGCCCGTAGCCATGTCAACGGACTTGAACGGCATCTGGAAAGCTTGGGAGGGGATCCCGCTTCCCCGGTCAAGAGCGCTGTGACTGCCGTGCTTGGGGCGGCGGCGGCCTTGATCGAAAGGCTGCGGACGGACCCGGTTTCGAAAAACCTGCGGGACGACTACACCGTGCTGAGCCTGACAGCCATCAGCTATACCATGCTGCACACCACCGGCCAGGCCCTGATGGACGAGCAGACCGCCGATCTTGCCGCGAACTACCTGAGCGATTACACCCCCCTGATCGCCGAGATCGGCGAGGTGATTCCCGAAGTCGTGGTCAGTGAGCTGCGGGACGAGACCGAGCTGCTCGACCCCGAAGCGGCCAGGCGGGCGATCAAACGCACCCAGGAAGCCTGGGACGGCGATCACGTGCACAGCGGCCATACCCACAACTGGTAAATTTATCTTATTAACAAGTGAG
>DATAKV010000287.1:0-3678 GCA_036261375.1 Anaerolineales bacterium | reverse complement strand
TTCAGAAAGTTGTGCGACCAATACGGCGAGAAGCTCTCCATCGGCGAAGTGACTGGGCACCCGACAATGACCCGCCGCTACCTGGGGGAGGCGGAGAACACCGGCCTGACCCTGGTCTTCGACTTTGGAATGTTGAATTTCAAGTTCAGCGCAGACTACTTTCGCAGTCTGATCCAAACCATGGAGGAGCAGTATCCTCAGCCCTTTATGCCGGTCTATGTATTCAGCAATCTCGATAAAAACCGGAGCATGGTCCGCCTGGGCGGGGATGTTCGCAAGGCGAAACTGCTCCACATGCTCCAGATGACTGTGCGCGGCATTCCGTGTCTGTATTATGGGGAGGAGATCGGCATGACCAACGCGAAGTTCCCCTTTGCCACGGCGCTCGATCCCATTCCTCATAAATATACGTTTATGCCGCGCTTCGTTTTCGACGCCCTCGGCCTGATGGTCAACCGGGATGAAGTCCGTACACCCATGCAATGGGATGCGACAAGGAATGCCGGGTTCTCCACGGCTGAAAAAACCTGGCTGCCTGTCCACGAGAATTACACCCATATTAATGTTGAGCTTCAGAGCCGGGACGAGGACTCCCTGCTGCACACGATCCGCGCGCTTTTGGCGATCCGCCGCAGGGAAAAGGCTCTCCAGGAAGGCTGCTTGCACCTGCTCGACAATCTCCCGAGAGATATTGTAGGCTTTACAAGATGCTTCGGGGAAGAGAAGATTATGATCCTGCTCAACTTTGATGAGAAGCAAAAGGAAATTCCACTCGAAGCGAGCGAGTGCCTGTTCAAATTAACCGGGGGAAGTCAGTGGGATAACGGGCACATGCGACTGGAAGGGTATGGTGGATTGATACTGAAATGATAGTCCTTGTAAAGCGAATTCAATCTCACTTAAGGAGCGACCGGAAACGACCATGAAATTCAGCGACGGATACTGGCAGATGCGCCCGGGTGTGAGTCCCCATTATGCCGCCCAGGTCCATGAAGTTGTGATCGAGGCAGATGCACTCACCGTCTTTGCCCCGGGCGGAAAATTAAAAGAACGCGGTCATACGGTCAATCAACCGTTATTGACTGTTCGTTATTCCTCTCCACTGGAGAACGTTATCCGCGTGCAGGTGGTCCATCACAAAGGCGTGCACGAACGCAAGCCGGTGTTCACCGTCCATCAGACAGCCGCCCCGCAGGTGACTGCCTCGGAGGATGACAACTCGGCCAGCCTGGTAAGCGGCGAGGTACGTGTGCGTGTTCATAAGGGGGAAGACTGGCTGGTGGAATTCCTCGGGAACGATCAGCTTCTTACGTCCAGCGGCTGGCGCGCCCTTGGATTTGTGGATACGCCTGAGGGCCGCTTTATCCATGAGCAGCTCGATCTTGGCGTGGGTGAATGCGTCTACGGGCTGGGGGAACGATTCACTGCCTTCGTCAAAAATGGCCAGGTGGTCGACATGTGGAACCAGGACGGCGGCACGAGCAGTGAGCAGGCTTACAAGAACATCCCGTTCTACCTGACCAACCGCGGCTACGGCGTCTTCGTCAACCATCCGGAACAGGTCTCGTTCGAAGTGGCCTCCGAAAAAGTGGAGCGGGTCCAGTTCAGCGTCCCCGGTGAATCGCTGGAGTATTTTGTCATCTATGGCCCCACGCCAAAGCAGGTGATCGAGCGCTACACCGCGCTGACCGGCCGCCCTGCTCTCCCACCCGCCTGGTCGTTCGGTCTGTGGTTGTCCACATCCTTCACGACGGATTACGATGAAAAGACAGTCACGAGTTTCATCGACGGGATGGCTGCGCGTGACATTCCCCTGCATGTATTCCACTTCGATTGCTTCTGGATGCAGGAATTCCACTGGACAGACCTGCACTGGAACCCGCGCTTCTTCCCGGACCCCAAGGGGATGCTCCGCCGCCTCAAGGAGCGCGGGCTTCATATCTGCGTCTGGATCAATCCCTATATTGCCCAGCGGTCGGTCCTGTTCGATGAAGCGATGCAGCACGGATACCTGCTCAAACGACCGAATGGCGAAATCTGGCAGTGGGACATGTGGCAGGCCGGCATGGCCATCGTGGATTTCACCAACCCGGATGCCTGCACATGGTTTGCGGAGAAATTGCGTGTCTTGTTGAAAACAGGGGTGGACACCTTCAAGACCGACTTCGGCGAGCGCATTCCGACAGACGTGGTCTTCCATGACGGCTCGGACCCGTTCCGGATGCATAACTTCTACAGCTATCTCTATAACAAAACCGTCTTCGAGCTCCTGTGTGATGAGCGCGGAGTAGGGGAGGCTCTGGTCTTCGCCCGTTCCGCTACGGCCGGCGGGCAGCAGTTCCCCGTCCATTGGGGCGGCGATTCGACGGCAACGTACGAATCGATGGCCGAGACCCTGCGCGGCGGCCTGTCCCTCGGCCTGGCCGGTTTCGGATTCTGGAGCCATGATATCGGCGGGTTCGAACAGACCTCCCGGGACGATATCTATAAGCGCTGGGCGGCCTTCGGCCTGCTCTCTTCGCACAGCCGCCTTCACGGAAGCTCCTCCTATCGCGTCCCGTGGCATTACGACGATGAGGCGGTGGCCGTGTTGGCGAAGTTCACGAAGCTCAAATGCAGGCTGATGCCCTATCTCTACCGCGCTGCGATCCAGGCCCATGAGCAGGGAATTCCCATGCTGCGTGCCATGATGCTTGAATTCCCGGACGATCCCGCCTGCGACTATCTCGACCTGCAGTACATGCTCGGCGATTCACTATTGGTCGCACCAATTTTCAGCCAGGATGGCAGTGTGAGTTACTATGTTCCTGAGGGAAAGTGGACGAGCCTGTTGAACGGAGAAGTGGTCGAGGGTCCGTCCTGGGTGAAGGAAAGGCATGATTTCATGAGCCTGCCGCTCCTGGTCCGGCCAAATTCAATAATCGCAATCGGAAAGCATGACGACAGACCGGACTATGCCTACAGCGATGGCCTGACCCTGCAGGTGTACCAACTCGAGGACGGCAGACAAGCAAGCGTGGAGATCCCCTCACTCGACGGAACGATTGAAACAAGATTTGATTTCAAGCGGGAGGGACAGGAGATCCAGGCTTTGCGCCAGGGACCGGCTTTGCCGTGGAATCTTCTTCTGGTGGGAATTCGTGAAGTGGAAGACATTCAGAATGTGGATACCGAATCCGCAGCGGGTGACACTCTGATCAACGTGCTAGCGGGAATCGGGAACCTGACCCTGCGCATAAAATAAAGCTGCGGAAGTCCACTTCCAGCACGGGCTGGCGAACAGCAGATAGAGCCTGCTTACAATCGCAGGTGAGGCCGAGGCAGATCACGATCCTTCCAGGTATGTTTGCCAGAGGCGTTATAGATCAGCGAGCGGAACGCCAGCCACACGAACAGACCGATACTGAGAGGATACAGGGCTGTCAAAGCGACCGGAAACCGAATATAGATCAGAGCAAACAAACATGCAGCCTGCACGACAGCCAGCCATGCCAGGAAGGCAGGAAAATAAAGGATCTCCACTCCTATGGAATTCAGGAGGAGAATGATGAGAGGCTCCAGAAAAATGCACCCGATCCATAACCAGGCCACCAGGTAGAGCAGAACGTGGTAATCGAAGAATGAGAACAGGGTCCGGGTGAAACCTGCTACAGCAGAAGGAAAGCTGCGATACATCCG
>DATAKV010000284.1:0-2268 GCA_036261375.1 Anaerolineales bacterium | reverse complement strand
CGCGATTAATTGTTCACTTAGCTTCCGCCATCGCGTTCTTAAATTCCACCAGCGCCTGAATGGGTGTGGGATCCACTCCGTAGCCCATCGCCAGGTAATAGGCCATGTAGTCGCCGAACAGGATCATGGTCCACATATGGGCGAGCGGCGTGCTGCCGCGCGCCTCGACGAAATCGGTGTTCATGCCTTCGAGCATGAAGGCCTTGCGGGTCAAGTCCGAGCGCAGGCGGTTGCGCGGGTGGTCGGAGGGCGCGCACAGGAAGAGAGTCATGGTATGGGCGTTAAGGGTCTCCTGCGGGTTCATCGTCCCGGCCAGGGTGTTGTGATCGGCCTCGGGCAGGAACTCAAAATTGGCGCCGGCCTTGGCGATCTCGTTGATCTGTCCCTTCCAGCGCCGGGCAACTGTGCTGAGCAGTCCGGAGCCCATGATCGTGGTCCAGCGTCCCATCAGCTGGCCCGCGTAGCGCTTGGCAGGATTTTTGACGGCGGGAATCTCCGTCCTCAAATGCTGCTGGGTCCGCTTCATGGAGGCGACCGCGTCCTCCACCGCTTCCTTTTGAGAGGGGATAAAACCAAGCCGCTCGAACAGAGCCAGCAGCAATCCAAATGAAAAGCCTACAGCAGCACGCGGCTGGCCGCTGTGCTCGAACGTCCAGACCGGGATATTGTTTTCCCGGGCGCGCTTTTCCAGCTCACCACCGGTCGAAACCACCAGGATGCTGCACTCCGCCTGGAGCGCACCATGGAAGGCATCCAACGTCTCCTCTGTATTGCCGGAGTGGGATGAGCAGATCACCAATGTCTCTGCACCGCGGGCGTACAAGGGTAGTCCATAGTCGCGGTGGACGGACACCGGCAGCCGGGCGAGTGAGGTGCTGTACGAGGCCAGCAGATCCGCACCGATGGCGGATCCGCCCATGCCGGCAATCAACACCTGGCGAATCCCCGTCCAGGCCGGGAGCTCATGCGTCATCCCAAGTTGATAGGCGTGGGCCAGCTGGTCGGGGAGATTGTCGATCTCACCGATCATGTCGAGGGTGTCAAGCTGTTTAAAACGATCGAGGTCGTCCAGATTCATCTTTCCTCCAACGCGAAACAAAAGTTGAACTCGATTCTACAACAGATGGCCGGAAATTCTGCATTGAATTTGTCAGGGAACTTTTAATGTTCGCCGACCGGTTTGCGCGATGATTGAGGGTGATAAACATCACGAACTCATGACACGGGGTCATGAACAAGGAGGCGCCATGTTCAGGCACAGGATCCTTAGCCTGGTCATTGCAATGGGGTTGTTGATCTCACAAGCGGTTCCACCTGCACTGGCAGCGACACAGTGCGATTCAGCACAATTCGTATCCGATTTGACAATACCGGATGGTTCTTCCCTTGCACCGGGCGCAGTATTTACCAAGACCTGGCGTCTGCAAAACAACGGTACATGCACGTGGGAAACCTCCTACACTCTCGTCTGGGCAGGCGGGGACGCCATGGGCACTACCCCATCCGTAAACATTCCCGTGAGCGTGCCGCCGGGCCAGATGGTGGATATCTCTATCAACCTGACCGCCCCCAATACCCCCGGACATTTCAAAAGCCTGTGGAAGCTCAGCAATGCCTCCGGAATCCAGTTTGGGATCGGCGACTCGGCAGCCGACCCGTTCTGGGTGGATATTAATGTCATTAACAACAGCGCCGTGGTTCTTGACTTCGTTGCGAACGCTCCTTATGCCCAGTGGAAGAGCGGCGCGGGCGCGCTGCCTTACCCTGGTGCCAGTGGAGACAGCCGCGGCTATTCGGCGCAGGTGGACAACCCGCACCTGGAGGACGATTCATTCGACTCGGCACCCGGCCTGCTGACCGTCCCGCAAAATAAATTCAACGGCTACATCCAGGCAACGTATCCTGACTTTCAGATTCAGGCGGGCGACCGGCTGCAGACGCTGGTCAACTGCGAGTTCGGCGCGACGAGCTGTTACGTCACGTTCCGCATCGATTACCTGCTTCCCAATGGTATTCAAAAAACGCTTTGGACATTCAAAGAAGCCCACGATAAACGCTTTTATCGCGCCAGCCTGGACCTGAGTCCGCTTGCAGGGCAAAAGGTCCGTTTTGTGTTCATGCTGCTCTCGAGCGGACTGGCCAGCGGGGACCGCGCCCTGTGGGGCGCGCCGCGCATCGTCCGCACCGGGACGAGCCAGCCGCCGGCGCCTCCGTCCACGCTCACACCGCTCCCGCCCCTGACGGCAACCCCCACCCCGATTACGCCCC
>DATAKV010000259.1:0-7433 GCA_036261375.1 Anaerolineales bacterium | reverse complement strand
CATCGGGTCGATCCCGCCCTTTTCGTTCCGCGACGAGCTGCAGCTGCTGGCCGACCCGTTGATCAGGCAAAATGAGGAGGTGGTCTTCAACGCCGGCCGCCTCGACCGGTCGATCATGATGAGGCTGGAGGATTACATCCGCATTGCTGGGCCGCAGATGGTACCGATTGCCCGGCGCGGCTAGAGGCTTCACGAGTACAATCAGCAGAATTCAGTAAATTACAAAATAACTGGGAGAAGCCTGAAATCAGGGGTGCGGGCGTATACCCCTGATTTCAGGTATTCTTTATGGTTTTGATTTACTGAAATTTATCAATGAGGTGTCATCATGTCCAAAGTTGATCGAACGCTCGACGCTGTTGGTAAAGGGGTGAACCGTTTGCAGATCGGATGCTGGACGATCTTTTTCAACTTGTTCTTTGCCGGCTTTTGTCTATGGGGCGCCTACGCTGCGTATACGGGCTGGCAATTACAGACTAAAGGCGAGCGCACTATGGGAACTGTGATCGAGATGGAAGAAAGCAGCACGGGGGAAGGCGGCTGCTGTGTCTATTCCCCTATTGTTGAGTTCCAGGTGAACGGCCGGTCCTATACGTTTGACGGCAGCAATGCCTCCAATCCGCCGGAATACAGAGTTGGCGAAGAAGTGGACGTGCTCTATGATCCGCTGGATCCCGGCACGGCCCAGATCGACAGCTATTTCGAGCGCTGGGCGTTCCCCATCTGCATCATTCCGGCGATGATCGGCGGCGCGGCCGTATTGAATTTCTTCATGTTCCGCGCCTTCCGCCGGGGTGAGTCGATCGATGAGTAGCTTATGAGGTTTACGCTTCCTGCCCGCAAGCCTTTTAATTTTCTGTCGGTGATCCAATCGCACGGCTGGTATCAGCTCGCGCCGTTCGATTTCGATGAAGGGTCGAATACGCTTCATTACGTGGTACAGCTTGCCAATGGGCGCGTAATCGAGCTCCACATGCGGGATGGCGTGGACGGTGTTGCGGTCGAAACCGAAAAACTGGAAAAGCTGGAACGCCGCGAAGTTGCCGGGAAAGTCGCCTGGATGTTCGGCCTCGATATGGACTTCTCGCGCTTCTACGCCGCTTCGCGCGGGGAGCCGAAGCTGGCGCGCCTCCAAGCGCGGGCCCTCGGCCGCGTCCTGCGCTCGCCGACCCTGTTCGAGGATGTGATCAAGACCATCCTGACCACCAATACCCTGTGGACCGCGACCCGGAACATGACCCGCAAGCTGGTCAATGAGTTTGGCGCTCCACTGGAAGAGGAGCCCGAAAAACGCGCCTTTCCAACTCCTGCTTCCATTGCGGCCAGCAGCCCGGAAGTCCTTAAAGAAAAGGTGCGGGTGGGCTACCGTGCATCGGCCATCCACCGGCTGGGCGTCCGTGTGGCGACTGGAGAGCTGGATCTCGAATCCCTCAAAACATCCACTCTCCCGACACTTGAACTGCGCAAGCAGCTGCTGACCCTCAACGGCGTGGGCCCTTATGCCGCGGCGAACCTGTTGATGATCCTCGGCCGGACCGATTTCATCCCGATCGATTCCTATGCGCTGAAGATGGTTTCGCACGAGTGGTATAAGGGTAAGCCGGTCACCGCCAAAGAAGTGGAGAAGCGCTTCGAAAAATGGGGAGAGTTCAAAGGCCTCGCCTTCTGGTTCTGGGATTGGAGCTACAAAGGCTGATCCCCATGGACAGTCGCCTTTCGGGCATCTCCTCAGGCCACTCCTGGACGGGGGAACCCTCCACACGTTGTAAACCACAAAATGGCAATATAATCTGACAGGCTGTACATTTATCGGAGGTCGAGATGCAATGTCCTGTCTGCAAGGAATATAAGCTGGGTCCGATCGTTTTGCTGGAGGGCCTGCCTGCCAGGCAGTGTCCAAACTGCAAGGGGGTGTATCTTCCATCCAATGCCTATATGACCTGGCGGCGGACCCTGGGGAGCGCCCTGCCCGAAAAGGAAGGCGCGATCGAGATCGACCCCACTTGGGATGTGAAGGAGCTCAAATTCTGCCCGGACTGCGGTCACATCATGGCGGTCTATAAGATCTTCCCCGACACCGACTTCTATCTGGACCGCTGCCGCAACTGCAACGGCATCTGGCTCGAGTTCAGGGAATGGGAAGTGCTGATCGACCGCAACCTGCATGATAACCTGAACGAGTTCTTCACCCGCCCCTGGCAGGATAACCTGCACGCCGCCGAAACCCGTAACCATCTGGAAGCCATTTATCTTGAGAAGCTCGGCAAGCAGGATTACGAGCGCATCAGGGAGATCCGCGAGTGGCTGAGGGACCATCCCCGCCATGGGATGCTGCTGGCCTACCTGCAGGCCGATGACCCCTACAAGGTTTAACCCTTGGAAGACTTTCAACCCATCCATTTCTTCGACGATCCCATCCAGCCGGTGTTTGACACGCTACCGGCCCGCGAGAAAACTCCCGACTGCCCGAACGGGTTCATCTGGAATGAGAAGACCTACCGCGTGACCGAGATGCTCTCTTCATGGAGCGACTTCGCCCGGCGCGGCAGGATGGCCCGCAACATGCGTCCCGCCCATGCGGCGGTCGCGGCGGGACGCGGCTCGCTGAATGTGGGCCGCTTTTACTTCCGCGTGCGCGTCGATACGGGCCAGGTCTTCGATATTTACTATGACCGCGCCATGAAGAACATCGACGATCGCAAGGGGCAGTGGTTCCTGTATCGTGAGTTGGAGGAAAATTGAATTCTGAAATGCAGATGCCGGTGGCAACACCCGAGCCGGTCTCGTATTCCGTGCCCTGGAAACCGATCGATAACTGGATTGGCGTACTTATCCTTGGTTTGATGGATGTCGGCCTGCTTGTCATCGCCCTGCAGGGAGAACGGGGCCAGATGGCCCAGAGCGGACTGCTCGCCATTGTCCAGCTCGCGTTTCTGCTGCCGGTCGTCGTCATCTTTGCCTGGCGCAGGATCCACTGGAAGCACCTGGGCTTTGGCGGATTTAGCGCCAGCACGATGGGCGTTGGCTGCGGCCTGCTGGTCGCCAGCTATGGCATTATCCTGCTGCACAATCTGCTTCTGGTAAACCTGGGCATCGATACTCAGGGTGAGGCCATCGCCGAGCTGTTTGCCGCACTCGAGTCCCCGATTTGGTTTTTTATCGTAGGTGCCCTGCTGGCCCCGCTGATCGAGGAGATCTTTTTCAGAGGTTTCCTCTTTCAGGGATTCCGCGCCCGCTATGGCTGGGTCAGCGGTATGCTATTAAGCTCAGGGATCTTTGCCGTAGCGCACCTCGATCCCGTGTCGTTGATCCCGACCTTTATCCTTGGCTGTGTGCTCGCCTATCTGTATCACCGGTCGAACTCGGTCTGGCCGGGGGTTATCCTGCACGTGATGGTGAATTCGTTCGGGTTGTGCGCGGCGTATGTGGCCACGCAGTACCCGCAGCTCATTCCTTCGTGATCAGGCGCACCTGGTTCTCGTAGAAGATGTAATCCCAGGCCCAGTTGATCAGCACCAGCAGCCGGTTGCGGACCCCGATGATCCGGTAGATGTGCAGGACCACCCAGATCACCCAGGCAATGAAGCCGCTGAATGACATCCCCCAGATACGCGCCACCGCGGCATTGCGCCCGATAGTGGCCAGCAGGCCCGGGTCCTTGTAATGGAACGGCCTGGGCGTTTCCCCTTTTAGGATCTTCTGAAGATTGCCCGCGGCCGCACGCGCCTCCTGCTGGGCGACAGTGGCCAGCATGGGCAGCGGCTGGCTGTTCCCGTTCTCGAGGTAAGCCGCGTCGCCGACGACAAACACCTCCGGGTGCCCGGGAAGCTGCAGTGTGGGCTCGACCCGGATACGTCCTCCCGGTGCCTGCGGAACTCCCAGACGATCGATGATCTCTGCCGAGCGGACACCTGCCGTCCAGATCAACGTGTGGGTGTGGATCATGGATTCATCGGCCAGGGTGATATGCAGGCCGTTGTAATCCAGCAACCGCGTGTTGAGCATGATCTCCACGTTCTTGCTGCGCAGCAGGTCGGAGGTGGCCTTGCGCAGCTCATCGGGATACGCCATCATCAGGCTGGAGGCGGCTTCGATCAGCAGGACGCGCACATCGTTCATATCCATATATGGGTAATCCTTGGCCATGACGTGGGTGATTAATTCGGCCAGGGCTCCGGCCGTTTCCACCCCTGTCGGTCCTCCGCCTACCACAACGAACGTGAGCAGGGCGCGGCGCCGTTCGGGATCCACCTCGCGGCTGGCCTCTTCGAACATGCGCAGCAGGTGGTTGCGGGTCTCGACCGCGCTGGCTACATTCTTCAGCTGGAAACCATGATGTTCGACCTCGGTCATGCCGAAGAAGTTGGTCTGCCCACCGACGGCCAGGATGAGGTAATCGTAGGCGATGATCGAGCCCTCCACCTTGACATACCGCGACTCGAAATCAATGGACGTCACTTCCGCCATGTGGATATCTATATTGTTCTGCTTTCGGAAGATCCAGCGCAGGGGATAGGCGATCTGGGAAGGGACCAACCCGGCAATAGCAACCTGATAGAGCAGGGGCTGGAAAAGGTGATAGTTATAACGGTCGATAATGGTGATCCGTACGGGCGCTTTGGCAAGCTTCTTGGCCGCTTCCAACCCGCCAAACCCTGCACCGATGACGACCACATGAGGGGTCTTCTCAATGTTCATTCTGGCCTCCTGAGTTGTGAATAATTGCACAATTATTCTACCTACTTGGATATGATTTGTAAAGTATTAATTACCCCTGAAATGAGAAAAGACCTACATTCGATCGAAATCGATGCAGGTCTTTTAAAGTTCAAGAGTGGTGCAGACAGACGCTGCCCTGCTGTTTAAAGTTCCCAGAAACGGAATCGATCGAGCCCTGTAATCACCAGGCTCCAGTCCACGCCGAGCGATTGTGAAATAAAGAAGACCGCTCCCCAGAAGGCATCCCCGATGAACGGCACATACCAGAACAACAGCAGCACGATCCAGATCGCCGCGCCGCGTATTCGATCGACCTGCTCGCGCAGAACGGGGCTGAGAAACGGCTCAACCGCGTTGTAGCCATCAAACGGCGGGAGCGGGATCAGGTTGAAGAGCACCGCCGAGATCTGCAGGACCAGCAGGAAGGAAAGCCCGGGCCAGATGCCTGAATTTTCCACCGGCGCGACCCGCAGGATGATGCCAAGAATGATCGCCACCAGCAGGTTGGCTGCCGGCCCGGCCAGCGACATGGCGCTCAGCCAGAAGCGGTCGCGGATGCGCCAGCGCTCGATATAGACCGCGCCGCCTGGCAGGCCGATCCCGCCCAGCAAAAGGAAGATCAAAGGCAGAACGATCGAGAACAACGGGTGTGTATACTTCAACGGATTGAAGGTGAGGTAGCCCTTTTCACGCACCGTATAGTCCCCGCCATGATAGGCAACCAGGGCATGCGAAAACTCGTGCAGGCAGAGTGAGAAAATCCAGCCGATCAAGACGATGGCGAAGGTCATGGATGATTACTCCTCATACCCGTTTGGGTGAGTTTGATGCCACTGCCAGGCGCTGGCAATGATCTCACGAAGGTTATCGTGCTGCGGCTTCCAGCCCAGATCGCGCTTGATTTTATGTGAGGATGCCACGAGCCGGGCCGAGTCGCCGGGGCGGCGCGGCAGCTCATGTACCGGGATCGGATGTCCCGTGACCTGGCGTGCCGTGTCGATCACTTCCCGGACTGAGTAGCCGTGCCCAGTCCCCAGGTTGTAGATCAGACGGTCGCGTTCGGCGAGTCCCTCCAGGGCAAGCAGATGGGCGGAGACCAGGTCCGCGATGTGGATGTAATCGCGGATGCAGGTCCCATCCGGCGTGGGATAGTCGGTGCCGTAGATATTGGCCGAGTCGCGCTGCCCGAGTGGGACGCGCAGGACGAGCGGGATGAGATGGGATTCAGGCTGGTGGGCTTCTCCACGATCCGGCAAAGCTCCGCTGGCATTGAAATAGCGCAGCGCCGCAAAATGCAGGCCGTGGATCTGGCGGTACCACTCCAGCGTCTGCTCGATCAGCAGCTTGGTATGGCCGTAGACGTTCGTCGGCCCAAGCGGCGAGTCTTCAGTCAGCGGCTCATCGCTGGACTGGAACACCGCGGCCGTGGACGACAATACAAATCGCCCGACTCCCGCACGCACGGCGCTCTCCATCAGCGTCAGCGTGTTGGTGAAATTGTTGTGATAGAAGCGTCCCGGCTCCTTCATGCTCTCGCCTGCTTCGATGAACGCAGCGAAGTGCATGATCGCATCGAATGTCCGGCTTGTTAATGTTTCGGCCAGCACATGGCTGTCCGATAGATCTGCCTCCACAAATTCCGCACCCTCCGGCACGGCAGCGCGATGACCGGTGATCAGCGAATCGTAGACTGTGACCTCGTACCCGGCATGGATCAATGCTTCTGCTGTGGCTGAACCGATATAACCTGCCCCACCTGTAACAAGGATATTCATATACTCTCCCTTTGATTTTGAGTCTGGCTGTGCAAGGCTTCGATTATAAACTTATTGCGGATCGTTCCACCCCTCGGCGTACCAGCGGATGTATTCGTCCACGTGGGCGCTCCAGTAGCTCTCGGTATGATCTCCGCTGTAGAGATGCCATTCATACTGTATACCACGAGTATTGAACTGTTCTTCGATCCGCTGTGCCATGGATAACTCCGGGTCCTGATCGCCGATATCCATGAAGATGCGCGGCCGCGATGCGGCAGGGATGCCGGCGATCCACGCGTCGACCCTTGAAGCATCCTTCTGCAGCACAGCCAGGGAATGCAGCCCGATCGTGCCAAATAACTGCCACTCCGTCAGTCCCAGCCGCAGGGACCAGCCTGCCCCGCGCGACAGGCCGCCGATGGCGCGGTAGTCACGGTCGGGAAGGGTTCGGTAAGTGGAATCGATGTGGGGAATGATGTCGTTGATCAGCCTGTCCCCGAAGCCGGCGCCTGCTTCCAGATTCCAATGGCGGTCGTCGGGTAAGACAATAATAAATGGATGTGCTTCCCCGGTGTGGATCAGATCATCCAATACCTGCGTGGCTCCCAGTCGCAGCCACTGATCGTCGGTATAGGTCTGTCCGTGCAGCAGGTACAGGACGGGGTAGCGCTCTTCAGGCTTTTCATCGTAACAGGGCGGCAGGTAGACCCGGAATTTTTGCGTGGGCCGAAAGGTATCCAGGGAGTCTTCCTCCAGGCGGCCTGGCTGGGACAAACAGGCCAGCGGCGTGGCAGAGGGCAGGATTCTGTGAGTAGGGTTCGGCTGAGGAGGAGGGGAGACTGTTGGCGGAGGTTGTGTGGCTGAGGGGGTGATGGGGAGCGAGGGCGAACAGGCGGCAGAGAGGACGAGAAAGGCAAAACAGGCAGCAGCCAGCCTTTTCGCTTGACGGGTATTCAT
>DATAKV010000257.1:0-3616 GCA_036261375.1 Anaerolineales bacterium | reverse complement strand
CTGAGCGAAGGGATATTTATCAACAGTACGCCCGCGAACTGGTCGAGAAGGGCCACGCCTACCCCTGTTTCTGCACGCCCGAACGTCTGCAGCAGATGCGAAAGGAGCAGGAGACGAGGAAAGTGGAGCGTGTCAGATATGATGGCCTGTGCAGGCAACTTGAGCCGGATGAAGCCGCGCGCCGAGTGACTGCAGGGGAAAAATACACAATCCGCTTCAAAATGCCACAGGACGGATCGACGACCGCACACGACCATATTCGTGGTGATATTACGGTCGAAAATCAATACCTGGACGATTATGTCATCGTAAAATCCGATGGATTGCCGACGTATCATCTGGCTGCCATGGTGGACGATCATGAAATGAAGATCACCCACGTCCTTCGCAGCGCGGAGTGGCTGCCAACATTTCCCCTGCACGTACAAATCATCCGAGCCTTTGGCTGGGATGAGCCGGTCTGGGTACATCCCTCCATCCTATTGAAGCCAAGCGGCAAAGGCAAGATGAGCAAGCGTGATAGCGCCGCGGCAATGCAGGATGGACACTCCATCTTTGTCGATGATCTGAAAGGCCTGGGATATACACCGGAAGGAGTTCTGAACTGGATCGCCCTGATGGGCTGGGGCGTGGCCGAAGACGATGTGATGACCCTCGGCCAGATGATCGAGCGCTTCAGCATCGACAACCTGACCCCATCACCGGCGGCGATCAATTTCCAAAAGCTGGATCACTTCAATGGGACTCACATCCGCCTGCTCACCACGGAAGACCTGGCGGCGCGAATCAAGCCCTACCTGACCGGAGCCGGGCTCGAGGTCGATAACGAGACGCTGCTCAGGGTCACCCCGTTGATCCGCGAGCGCCTTGTCACGCTGGATGACAGCGTCACATTTGCCTCGTTCTTCTTTAAGGAGAGCGTGGAGCCGGATCCCCAGGATCTGGTTGCAAAGGGACTCGATGCCAGACAATCCGCTGCGATCGCTCGGAATTCTTTGGAGATCCTTTCGTCCCTGCCGGGTGTTTCCCACTCCGATGCAGAGCCTCCGATGCGTGAATACGTGGAAAGATCCGATTTCAGTGCAGGCCAGGTGTTTGGCATCCTGCGCGCGGCTGTCACCGGACAAAAAGTCAGCCCACCGCTCTTCGAAAGCATGGAAATCATTGGACGTGAAAAAGTACTGCAGCGGTTGAAAAATGCGATTAACTTACTGGAAGGAATGTAACTCCAGACGCACCCACAAACAATCCCGTACCCGATAGGACAATGGTATGGGGTTGTTTTTATTAAACCGAAATAACACAACCTTCTGCTTCTCGTTATAGAAAACATGAAGTAATCAGCAGTCTGCGGGGAAGAAGGACTGCCAAACCAATTGTTTGCCGACCCAGCTCGTTCCCTGAATGGGATTGGTGCCGACCATGGCTGGTGCGGCCTGCGGAGGATGTGACCATGAAAAGTAAAACCATTTACACTCTGACGTTGTTCGTGTTTGTCGTCATGTGGGGTATCTTTTTCGCTACAACTCCTGCGAGTGCGCAGCCTGCTGCCCAGGAGACGGTTGTCCCGCCGGAAGTGACCGTCATTCCGCCGGAAGTGAACGTCACGGCGATCGTGCCGGTAACTGGCGATGACCCGGTCGGGCCGAACCTCATGACCCTGCTGTTCTACGGGTTCCTCGGCCTGCTGGCGATCGTGCTGCTGGTTGCATTGTTCGCCTCTGCCAACCGGACAACCTATGTCCGCCGTGATGGTCCCACTGACCACGACCATCTCCCTTAACTGTAGAAAGTAACCAAAACTGCGTGCCAGCCTGGCACGCAGTTTTGGTTTAATCGAATTCATTTCTCAATATTCAATTGCAAAGGCTGGCAGGACCGTGCCGGAAATCGATACGCTAATCTCACGCGCTCGGATACCGGATTGAGGTGGGATTAACTCCATGGCTTCCCTGGTGATCAGGATCTCGCCGGCTGCAGCGACATCTTCTCCCATTTTCGAGGCGCGGTTGACCGGATCGCCGAAGCAATCCTCGCTGGCGATCACCAGTAATTTTCCGAAATCGATCCCGCACGAGATATGGATGTCCAGGTCGTCGGATGTGAGCAGGTTGGAGGCGGTAAAGGCGTGCTGCATGGCCACCGAAGCATTCACTGCGGACAGCGGGTCGGGGAAGACGGCGAAGCAGTTATCCGCTTCGTATTTGATCATGCTGCCGCCAAAGGACTTAACGATCGGCTCGGTGGTCAGCTGTATCCTGCGCACCATGGAAAGATAGTGGACGATCCCATATTTGCGCGTTAACAGGGAAAAACCGGACATGTCCAGGACAAAGACCGCATACTCCGCACCATATTCGGACCACAGGCTCTCCTCGATCCGGCGGCGCTGTTCGTGATTTTCAGTCTGGGAATATTGAAGGAGCTGGTCGTGGAATTTTTTGGAAATGGGTTTGGTGTACATAATGCCTCGCTCATGGATGAAAGCAATGGAAGGAAAAAAGTCCCGGGTGATTACCCGGGACAGATTGTATCAATACTCTCCGGCTTCATCCGCCATGCGGACAATGCGCGGCATGAATTTTCCAATCACATCCACCAGCTCCTGCTGGGCGGCGATGATGGATTCGATCGGCTTATAGGCCTGGGGGGACTCGTCCAAGCCGCCGCCCAGCAGCGTGACGCCGCGCTGGCGGAGATAGTCATCGCGCTCCAGCCTGCTGATGGAGCTGATCGCAACCCTGCGGCTCATCCTTCGTCCCGCGCCGTGGGAGGCGGATTCAAGCGACTCTCCCACACCCCGGCCGCGGACTACATACCCGGCATCGCCCATCGAGCCGGGGATGACGCCCAGCATACCGGCGCCCGCCGGCGTTGCTCCCTTGCGGTGGACGATCACGTCCCGGCCATCGGGCAGCTTCTCGGCCCAGGCAAAGTTGTGATGATTTTCCACAACGGCTGCTTCCTTGAGCCCGGCTGCTCTGGCAACCCGCTGGTGGATCACGTAATGATTCGCTGAGGCAAAGCGTCCGGCCAGCTCCATCGAGAGCCAGTATTCCTGTCCCTCTTCTGACTCCAGCGGCAACCAGGCCAGATGCCGGACACTCTTATCCAGGTCTGGGTGCTTTTCCATAGCCAGTTTGCTATACCGGTCGGCAATTTTGAAGCCAACGCTTCGTGAGCCGCTATGAGAGAGCAGGGCCAGATAGTGGCCGGGCTGCAGCCCATGCAGCGGCTCATACAGGTGGAAGGAGCCCCACTCGACGAAATGATTGCCCGTCCCGCTGGTGCCCAGCTGGCGGTAGGCATTATCCTTTAGAGAGAGCAGCAGGGGAGTTGCAGTCCAGGCTGGATCGTCCAACACTTCATGCTCGGCCTGGCGGCTGCCCTTCCACTGTGAGCCCATGCCGAAGGCGGTCTGCTCCAGCAGGGCGTTCTCGAACATGCCCTTTTTCTGTCCAAGCAGGTGAGGGGAGACCTCATACAGCGAGAGCCTCATCCGGCAGGCAATATCCACGCCGACCGCATAGGGAATGACAGCGCCTTCGGTTGCCAGCACCCCTCCGATCGGCAGGCCATAGCCCACATGAGCATCGGGCATAAGGGCGCCGGCCAC
>DATAKV010000250.1:0-2940 GCA_036261375.1 Anaerolineales bacterium | reverse complement strand
GACAGAGGACCCCTCCTCGCTGAGCCTCTCCCGCCGCCTGATCCACAGCGCCTACACCTGGAACGGCTTCGATACATCCTCGGATCTCATTTCCCTGACGAACGACCAGCGTATCGACGGCCTGTTCCGCCTGATCCTGGTGGTGGTGGCCCTGTATGTGCTCGGCGCCATCCTGACCGGCATAACCTTCTTCTTCATGTCCTGGACCGGCCAGCACGTGCTGCGTGAGCTGCGCCTGGATGTCTTCCAGCACCTGCACGAGCTCTCGCTCAGCTACTACTCCGACCACGAAGCCGGGGACCTGATGAGCCGCATCACCAACGACACATCTGCCATCGAGCAGGCGGTCTCCTTTGCGCTGATCAACGTGCTGAGCGGCATCCTGCTGCTGGTCTGGGTGGCCTACAACATGCTGACCGCCAGCCTGCCGTTCGCCCTGCTCTCTCTCTCGATCGCGCCGGTCATGTTCATCGCCACGCTCTACTTCTCGGCGCAGGCGCGCAAGGCCTTCCGCACCAGCCGCAAGGAGATCGGCAACGTCAACGCCGAGCTGCAGGAAAGCATTTCTGCGGTCCGTGAAGTGCAGGCCTTCAACCGCGCCGACGAGAACATCGAGCAGTTCAAGGAAGTCAACGCCGCCAACCGGGATGCCAACGTGCGCGCCGTGTCGTTCACCTCGGCCCTGGCTCCCACCCTCGAAGCCTTATCGTACGTGGCACTGGCCATCGTGGTCGGCGCGGGCGGCTGGGCACTTCTTCGGGACCAGACCCTCTTCGGCGCGACCGTAACCTTCGGCCTCGTCATTACCTTCCTGGCGTACGTCCAGCGCTTCAACCAGCCCATCCAGCAGATCGCCGTGCTGTGGACCAACATCCAGAATGCGATTGCCGGCGCCGAGCGCATCTTCGGTATCCTGGATGAGGAGATCGCCGTGGCCGACAAGCCAGATGTGCGCCAGATGCCGCCAATCAGGGGCCTGGTGGAATTCACGAATGCCACCCATTCCTATGAGGACGGCGTCCCGGTGCTGAAGGATGTAACCTTCACCGCCGAGCCCGGCCAGACCATCGCTATCGTCGGTCCCACCGGCGCAGGCAAGACAACCATCATCAACCTGCTGCCGCGCTTCTACGATGTGACCAGCGGCTCGGTCAAGATCGACGGCATCGATGTCCGCGATGTGACCATGAGATCGCTGCGCGAGCAGATCGGCATCGTGCTCCAGGACACCTTCCTCTTCAGCACGACCGTGATGGAAAATGTCCGTTTCGGACGGCCGGACGCCACCGATGAAGAAGTGAGGGCGGCGATCAAACTTGCAAACGCCGATTCGTTCATCGAGCGCCTGCCCGACAAGGTTCAGACCGTGCTCGGCGAGCGCGGCTCCGGCCTCTCGCAGGGACAGCGCCAGCTGCTCTCGATCGCCCGCGCCGCCCTGGCCGACCCGCGCATCCTCATCCTGGACGAGGCCACCTCCAGCGTGGACACCCGCACCGAGCGCCTGATCCAGAAGGCTTTCGACCGCCTGCTCCAGGGGCGCACCTCCTTCGTTATCGCCCACCGCCTGTCCACCATCCGCAATGCGGATATGATCCTCGTCCTCAGGGACGGCCAGATCATCGAGCGCGGCCAGCACGACGAGCTGCTTTCGAAACGCGGCTTCTACTATGACCTGTATATGAGTCAGTTCAAGAAGCAGGAGGAAGTGGAAACAGCCAGCGTTCAGTAAACAGCATTCAGGATTCGCTTAACAGTAAGCTCTTGCCATCGGGCGAGGGCTTACTGTTTTAAGGGATACAATCGAAACGAATCCAAACGATCGTTTGCAATCATGGAGAATGTCATGACCCAAGCCTCTGCCTTGACCTACCTGGAAGAACATTATGGAACGTTTCAGGCGGAGCTGTCTGAGCTCCTGCGCATTCCATCCATCTCGCGCGACCCGGCCTGCGACGCGCAGATGCAACAAGCTGCCTCCTGGCTGTCAGAAAAACTTCGCTCGATCGGCTGTCACACCGTGGAGATACTCCCTACGGCGGGACAGCCGGTGGTGTATGGGGAGTGGCTGAACGGCGGAGCCTCCGCGCCCACGGTCCTGGTCTACGGCCATTACGACGTGCAGGTTCCCGATCCCCTGGAGGACTGGAGCAGCCCGCCCTTCGAGCCAGTGATGCGGGATGAAAACCTGTACGCCCGCGGCGCTTCGGACATGAAGGGGCAGATCCTGGCGGCCATTAATGCGCTGGAGGCGATCATACAAACCGAAGACCTGCCGCTCAACATCAAGTTTCTGATCGAGGGGGAGGAGGAGATCGGCTCGAAGCACCTGAATGACTTCCTGGCTGCCCACCGTGACCGGCTGGCCTCTGACTTCTCACTCAACACCGATGCGGGAGGCATGCCCGATGCGGCTACCCCGGCGATCTGTTATGCCCTGCGCGGCGGCGCCGTGTTTCAATTGCAGATCTCGGGTCCCTCGCATGACCTGCATTCGGGAGAATTCGGCGGTGTCGTTCAGAATCCCATCCACGTCCTGAGCAAATTGATCGCCGACCTGCACGACGACCAGGGACGCGTCATGCTACCGGGCTTTTATGATCGAGTGCGTGAGATCGATGAAGACGAACATGCCGAGCTGGCAAGGCTTCCGTTCGACGAGGCCTTCCTGTTGAAACACTCCGGAGCGCCCGCCCTGTGGGGCGAGCCGGGCTACCTGCCTGCCGAGCGGATCGGCGCCCGCCCCACCATGGACGTCGTCCAGTTCGAAGCGGGCCAGCCGAAATCCGCCATCCCGGCCCGGGCCGCGGCCCTGATCTCCTTTCGCCTGGTCCCGGACCAGGACCCGGCCGAGGTGGAGAGACAGTTCCGTGCGTATCTGGAAATGCAGGCGCCTGCCACCGTGACGTGGCATCTCGAGCAAAAGGGAGGAGGCCCGGCCAT
>DATAKV010000249.1:0-7548 GCA_036261375.1 Anaerolineales bacterium | reverse complement strand
CTCAGCACGGTCAGATCGTAGATCATGGATGGATAGTTGTACCAACCGGGCAATAGGGTTCCGTCAGGAATACTGTCACGAAGGGATCGGAATAATTTATTTTCGTCCCAGTGACTAAAATCCATCCCGATCGCCCCGGTATATATGCTGAAAATCCAGACCAAGAGAAAAAGGATATGATAAACAACCTGGCGTTGCTTTTGAAAAACGACCTGACTCTGCTTCAATACTGGCCTTTGAAAGAAACGCAAATGGGTAGATTCGTTCATAGTCTCGTGCTCAAATGAGTTCCAATTCCTTATATTGTACCGTGCTGCCAATTTGCAGCAGTATACACAAAACAGAAAGGCTCATGGGGACATGCACTATAATTTTCTCATGACAACCAAACAGCCAAACTCCCGGATGTGTTTTATCTGCGGGCTGGAAAACCCCGTTGGTTTACATCTCCATATTTACGAAACTGAGCCCGGTGTTGTCGAATCGACGTACTTTGCGCCGGACCATTTTCAGGGGTATCCCGGTGTATTGCACGGCGGCATCGTCGGGGCGATCATCGATGAGATCTCCGGCCGCGCCCACATGGGCAGTGATCCGGCGAGCCCGCGCTTTATGTTTACAGCCAAACTCGAAGTGAAATACCGCAGGAATGTGCCGGTGGGGAAAGTCCTGAAGATCGTCGGCAGGGCAGGCAAATCCAGAGCTCGGTCTGCCGAGGCATGGGCCGGGATTTACGATGCGGAGACAAACGAACTGCTCGCCGAAGGGAGCACGCTGCTCATCGATGTCCCTCCGGATCAATTTGACAAATCCCGCCTGGACGAGCTGGGCTGGAAGGTGTATCCGCAATAACCTGTAGGGACGACCAGATGGTCGTCCCTACAGGTTATTGCATGTTACCTTTTGTCCGCCTCCTGCAACATAATAACGTGCGCACAGCGCAGGAGGTTCATGACTACCTATATGGCAACACAGACCCAAGAATTGGATGAGAACGATCTGGCGCAGCAGGCCGTCCACAATGTGGAGGCGTTTGCCGAGCTGTATCGCCGGAACCTGACGCGCGTCTACCGCTATCACATGGCGCATGTGGGCAATGCTACCGACGCCGAAGACCTGACGTCCCAGACGTTTATGGCCGCACTGGAGGGCATCCGCTCGTTTCGCGGCAGCGGCTCCTTCGGGGCGTGGATCATCGGGATCGCATCCAGAAAGAGACTGATGTTCTTCCGCGGCAGCCGGCCGGAGATCTCATTGGATGCGGCGCTCGACCATCCCAGCCCGGGCCTGCCCACCGACATGGCAGCCCACCAGCGGCTGCAGCTTGAGTCCGTTTCCCGCGCCCTGCGGCAGATCTCGGCGGAGCGAGCCGAAGCACTCATCCTGACCTATTTCGGCGGCCTAACCCAGGCAGAAGCCGGGCGAGTCCTCAACAAAACCGAAGCCGCCGTAAAAATGCTCGTCGCCCGCGGACTCCAGGACCTGCGCGAGCGTACCTCCCTGGCATTGGAGGTGGAACTTTGAACGATCCATTTACAAATAAACCCAACCTTGACGATGAAGCCATCTCCCGCAAACTACAACAGGTTGCGGAACAGACCCAGGCCAACACCCAGTTTGCCGCGGATCTTGAGGGAACACTTCGCAGCGCACACCGCCCCAGAACGGGTTGGCTCGCTGCGATGTTTCCCCAAGTCACACCCACCTTGCGCTGGGTGGCGCTGATGTTATTGCTGGCTCTGGTATTGAGCTGGAGCATCAGGTCGTTGATCCCCGCGCCTCAACCTGCAAACGATTCGACGCCGGTCACACCCGTCCTGGGCACGCCTTCCCCTGAAGCCGAAGTGCCGCCTGAAATTAACAGCACACCTGTCCCGCAGGAGGGCGGATTTGACTGGCGGCAGACCAAGCTGTACCTGTCGGTCCCGCTGCCTGTCTCTCCTGCAGAGGCAAAAATCTACGAGCTCACGGTTGAAGAACCGGCGACGATCGAAACGGCCATGGGTCTGGCCAGCCGGTTTGGAATTCAGGGTGAGCTCTATCAAATCCCGGGCAGAGCACCCGGCACTTTTGGCTACATGGTAACGGATGGCAAACAGCGGCTGTATGTGCAGTCCAATTTGAAGTTCGATTACTACGCCGACTACGGAACGTATTCCTTCATGAGCGGGAACAAGGATATTACCGACGAGCAGGCGGCGCCGGTGATCGATGCCTTCCTGAAAGCCCACGGACTCGAATTCGACTACCAGCTTGTCGACCCCCAGATCAACCCGGGGTTGTTCTATATCCTGCCCCTTTCACCGGATGGCCTGCCCGTCTATCATGATTACAACATCCCTGCCCGCCTTGAGGTCACGATCGATGAAAGTGGACAGGTCATCCTGATGACCTCCTACCAGGTCGCATTCGAGGAAATCGGCACATATGGCATCCGCACTGTGGAGGATGCATTTCAGCAGGTGCTTGGCCAGTCCAATGGAATGCAGAACGGAATCTTGGAAATCATGCGCTCCACAGGACAGTCTGAAATGGGTTTCTGGCCGCGCGCTTATCCAGACAACCAGCTTCTCACCATTTATGGACAGCCGGCATTCTATTCCTCGGCACAGCCTGGCGGTGCTCCCTTCGTTGGCATTGGCCAATTCACCGCTACGGGGAATACGACCGGGATCGAATCTGTTGATCGAACTACGTACATCGAGGCAACCGGCCAGTTCATCCTGGAGAATGGCATCCGCAAATTTAATGTCGAATCCTGGAAGGTTGCAGAGCAGGCCGAATCGTATCTCTCAGGAACGCTGCGCCAGGACGGCGACCGGGTGATCCTCACGGCTGATGATGGAAGTGGAGAGTACACCATCCCGGATGCACCCGCCGACCTGCCCCTGGATACCAAAATACCGGATGAATTTCTGGCTGTAAGCGGCTTCGTTGTCGATGGCCGTCTCGAGTGGAATTCGATCCAATATTCCCCCTCCGGCTCGGGGGGCGGCGGCGGTGGAGGCAGCGGAGCAGGATTTTACCAACTCAATCTGAGCGGCACGCCTGTGCCTTTTTCGGAAGCGGCCCCGCAGCCTGCCCCAGGTTTAGGCGCGAACATTTACACGGTCATGGTTGGCGATACCCTGGCAACCATTGCCTCGACCTACGGGATCAGCATCGACGAGTTACTGCAAGCCAATGGCCTGACTGAACCGGTCATCTTCGTCGACCAGCAGCTCATCATACCCCCGCCGGGATCGCACCCATCGAACCCGCTCGTCAGAACGAAACTTGAGAATCTGCGCGGCATTTTCAACGTCACTATCTACCGGCAGGCCGATGGGACCGAGAGCAAAGAATATAGTTTCATCGGCAAGGATGGAGATACAAACTACTTCTTTGTCCTCAACGGCGAAAACCTGGCGGAGCTTGAGAAATATCATCACCGCCCCTTGAACGTCTGGGTAACCATCCAGAGTGCCGATAGCTTTGGGAATCTGGTTGCCAGGCTGGAGCGGGTTGAGGTTCCCTTCCCGGACCTGCAATTCCAGATCCTGCGCGGCACACAACACACGGAAGTTGTCGAGGGTCAGCCTGTGGAGTTGTTCACCACGGAAGACGGAACAACGTACGTGGAGCTCTCCCCCAGCGGCGATATCGGCTCTTCGGTCATGGGTACGCCCGGAGATACCGTGTTACACGAGGCTCTGGCGATCCCCGACGAGACCTACGGCGGCTACCCCACCATTCGTATCTTCAGCAGTGGACTTTCAACCAGCCCGAAGAATGGGCAGGAAACAGAGCTGACCATCACGGCCGACCAGCCGAACGTCGTGGATGTGGAGCAGGATCCGCAAACGTATGTTCCGCCGGCGCTGACCATCGAGAAGGTGGAGTTGGTTTATTACGTTCCCGATCCCACCTATGCCAGCCAGGCATCAAATCCAGGTCCGCATTATGTCCAGCCTGCCTGGCGCTTCTACGGGCACTACGCAGACGGCAGCCAAGTATCCTTCCTCGTCCAGGCGCTCAAACAGGAGTTTCTACTCCCCGAACTTGAGCCGTATACCGGACCCGGCTAAATCAAAAAGTACCGCCATCTCCCATTGGCGGTACTTTTTTAACTGTATAATACGGACATGATCATCACCTATCACCGCCCCAAAACGCTCGACGAAGCCCTCACTCTTCTGAAACAACCGAACCGCACGCCCCTGGGAGGCGGAACGCTGCTTTCCAAACCAACAGGCGATCCTGTGGAAGTCGTGGACCTGCAGTCCCTCGGCCTGGATTCCATTACGAAAAACGGGAACAACCTCCAGGTTGGCGCCACTGCCACACTTCAGCAATTGCTTGAATATGAATATTGCCCCAATGCACTGAAAACTGCTATCAAGCTCGAAGCGCCTCTCAACCTGCGTAATGCCGCCACTGTGGCCGGAACGCTGGTCTCCTGCGATGGGCGCTCACCGTTCGCAACCGTCATGCTGGCATTGGATACAAAACTCGATATTCGACCGTCAGAAGATGAATCTCGAGTTTCGAGTATCGGTGAATTCCTTCCGCTTCGTCCACTAGGGTTGATCACCTCTATTACCCTGCCCCTCAATGTCCGACTTGCCTTTGATTATGTGTCCCGCACCCCCGCCGATAAGCCGATCGTCTGCACTGCTCTTGCCCAGTGGAATTCGGGCCGAACCAGGCTGGCTCTGGGCGGCATTGGGAAAAATCCATTGCTGGCCATGGATGGGACGGAAGCGAATGGCGCGGAGGCCGCGGCCCGAAACGCCTTCCACGAAGCAGCGGATGAATATGCGAGTGCAGAATATCGCATGGACGTGGCTGCCACACTGGCGAAGAGGTGTATGCAGGAAATGAACGGCGGGTAAAAATTCTATCAGGGAAGAACTTGAAGGATTAGGGGAGAATCGTATCGCGCGGACTCTGCTGGCCTCTGGGCCAGTTTCCGCTATTAAAGCGTTGAACGTACGCTCTCAATACATCGAAATCCACTTTGAGAATGGACGTGTTGCCGAGAACTGGATCCTGAACGCGACCGTTTTCGAACAGGTTTTGAGGAAAATTCCCATATTGGATGTTTTGCGTATCGAGCCTCGTCCGCAGGCAAAGCAATTGAGCGATCTCTGCGGGACCCAGGTCAGTTTGAACCGCTTCGCTGAAGGTTTCGATCAACCCCGGCAGCTTCAGGATGGCCGCCGGGCTGAGCAGCCTTTCAGCAAACGCCTGAAGGATCAGGTCCTGTATTTCGATACGGCTGAAATCTCCTTCGGAGCGCATGCGCGCCAATAACATGGTCCGGTAGCCGTTCAGGTGCTGTTCCCCGGCTGTGAAGACCCGGTTTTGATCCCGCGACCCCTTGACGCGCCCATCGATCTCGTACGGCAGGTCGATGTCGATGCCGCCCAGTTCATCCACAAGCCGCACAAAGGTTTGCAGGTTGACCGCCACATAGTGATCCACCTGTACGCCGAAATTTTGCTCCAGTGTAAGGGCGAGCAGACCGGGACCCTGGCCCGTCCCGTCATAGTAGTTGTAGCCGGGGTTGCCATATAAATAAGCCTGATTGAGCTTTCCATGCGTGATGTCATGATGGTCTTCGATCTCGGGGATCTCCACGTACAGATCTCGGGGAAAGGCCAACACCTGGATGCGCGGCTCGATAAAATCCAGGCGCACAACACGGATAGAATCGGCCAGGCCGATGGCATAACTGTCTAGGCGGGCATCGCTCCCTACCAGCAGGATGAACATGGCAGCCGGGCCGCCGCACAGGACCGGGACCTCTGTAGGTGTCGGGGTAAGGCTGGGCTCCGGCGTAAATGTGGGGGTGGTAGTTGGGGTCAGGGTGAATGTGGAAGTAGCAGTCGACGAAGGGACCGCGATCGCAGGACCACAGCTGCTGATCAAGAAGCAAATGCAATAACAAAAGAGGGTGCCTTTCAAAAGGTGTTGGGATGTTTGGGGCTTCATTACGGTTTCGGTTGAATTCGGGAGGAGAATAACACAGACTCTGTGCTCCCTACAATGGAATTCAATCCATCTTTGTTCCAGCACCATCCGGTTTGGGGAACCTCTGTAAACTCCCTGCCGGCAGAATGCAAAGGTATAATTTGTGCAGTGGCCCAATTACCCCTGAACCAAATCCTGCACGGCGACTGCATCGAAGTCCTCAAAACCCTGCCTGAGAACTCGGTGGATTTGATCTTCGCCGACCCCCCATACAACCTCCAGCTGCGCAACGATCTCTACCGCCCGAACATGACCAAGGTCCAAGCGGTGAACGATGGCTGGGATAAGTTCAATGGGTTTGACGAATATGACGCCTTTACAAGCGATTGGCTATCCGCATGCTGGCGAGTGTTGAAAGATACGGGGACCATCTGGGTTATCGGGTCCTATCACAACATTTACCGCGTCGGGGCCATCCTTCAGGATCTGGGATTCTGGATCTTGAACGATGTTACCTGGATTAAAAGCAATCCCATGCCTAACTTCAGGGGCGTGCGTTTCACCAACGCCCACGAGACCCTGATCTGGGCCCAGAAGAAAAAGGGTGCAAAATACACCTTCAACCACAAATCCATGAAGGCTTTGAACGACGATCTGCAGATGCGCTCTGACTGGACCATTCCCCTGGCGACCGGCCGGCAGCGCATCAAGTCCAACGGAACAAAAGCCCATTCCACCCAGAAACCCGAAGCCCTGCTGTACCGGGTGATCATGGCATCCTCAGATCCCGGTGACGTGGTGCTGGATCCATTTTTCGGAAGTGGGACGACCGGTGCGGTGGCGAAAAAGCTGGGACGCACGTGGATCGGGATCGAGCGCGATAAAAAATACATCAACATCGCCCGGAAGCGGATCGATGGCGCGCAGGAAGCGGATGCGGATGCCGTCCTCGTCGAAAAACGGCGGCAGGACCGGGTCCCGTTTGGGGCGCTGCTCGAAAACGGACTGCTCCATCCCGGGCAGTTCCTCTATTTTGCAAGGAACGGCACGAAGGCGAAGATCCTGGCCAATGGGCACATCCGCTGCGGTAAACATACCGGCTCCATTCATGGAGTTGCAAAAGCATTGATGGGCAACGCGCCCGCAAATGGCTGGGACGTCTGGTTTTACAAGGATGAGAATGGCGACAGGATCGCGATCGATGAGTTAAGGGAAAGACTACGTTCAAATCGTTCAACGCAAGCGTTGAAACGTCTATCAAAGGAGAAAAATGTCAAAGGCTTTTAACCTGGTTCGAGAGGAAACCATCCCTGAGCTGAATTCCACAGCCAAGTTATACGTACACAAGCGGACGGGCGCGCGCCTTCTTTCTGTCATCAACAATGATGAGAACAAGGTGTTCAGCATCAACTTCCGCACCACACCCAAGGACTCCACGGGTGTGGCGCATATTCTGGAACACAGTGTCTTAAACGGGTCCGAAAAGTATCCGGTCAAGGAGCCGTTCGTGGAATTGCTCAAAGGTTCCCTGGCGACTTTTGTCAACGCGATGACATTCCCCGATAAAACTCTTTATCCGGTAGCCAGCCAGAA
>DATAKV010000561.1:0-4660 GCA_036261375.1 Anaerolineales bacterium | reverse complement strand
CCAGAGATACTTCAAGCCAGTTCATGTTCCAGGAATCCCATCTTTTCATAGAGTTCGTTGATCAATTCATAATCCCTGGGCCGCACGTCAGGCAGGTTATTCAGGGCAAAATAGCCGCACTCCGAGACTTCATCGCTGGGTTCAAAGATGCCGTCAACGATCCGGCAGAGATAGTACATAGCGAACTTGTCGGGTGCGAATATTTTATTGAGCAAAAGCTTTTCGACCTCCACCGTCAGCCCCGTTTCCTCCCAGACCTCGCGTATGGCCGCATCCTCGGCCGTTTCTCCATATTCCAGCCCGCCGCCGGGCAGGCCCCAGGGATGGAAGCGCTGGTAGGTCAGCTTGACCAGAAAGATACGATTGTGCTTGTCGAAGATCACGGCGGCAGAGAAGACCTGGAACAGCGGCCGGATGATGCGTCCCAATCTCTGCTGAAGCCACAGGGGAAGCACGCGCCAGATTTGAAGTAGTAATTTTTTCATGTTTGGGAACGGTATATCCTGACCTGAGCCTTCTCGAGAGTAACCAGTCCCGCCTGGATCTGCGGCTCAACAAGCTCGAGGAACTTTTCCAATTTTTCCGATGTGTCGACAATCTCAATGATGATGGGCAAATCCTCAGAGAGTGTATCGAACCGGAACGTGCGGATCTGGTGCGTCCGGGCGCCGAAACCCATCATGCCGCGCAGGACGGTTGCACCGGCCAGGCCCTGTTCACGCGCCTGCAGGACGATCCATTCGTAGAGAGGCTTTCCCGCAAATTTATCCGCTTCGCCGATGAAAATGCGAAGCAGTGTCCCATCCTGTGGAAGTTGCATGGCTATCTCCAAATCCAAAAAGCGACAGTCCGTCCCAGCCAGACGAGAAGCAACCCCACTATAACATTTGCCCCGACATTTGCCAAAGCATTCAAGGTCCAGCCCTCGCGCAGCAGGTTGACCGTCTCGTTGCCAAAAGAAGAAAATGTTGTGAAGCCGCCCAGAACCCCGATAAAAACAAACAATCTTGTCTCCGAAGTAAACGCCCCGCGCACTTCTGCCAGCTGGGCAAGAAAGCCGATCAGGAAGCACCCCAGTAAATTAACGGCCAGCGTTCCGTAGGGAAAGTCGATGCTTTTGCTGAGGGCCTGCGTCCAGGCGCCGAGCAGATAACGAAAGACGGAGCCAAGCGCTCCGCCCAGTGCAACGATGATCACAGAAGGCATAGGAATCCTATTTTATACAGAATTGACCCCGGGTGGGTCAGTTCCGGACCTGCCTCCTACAATTTACAGTAGAGTGCATCCGGATCGCAATCCACGCATTCGAGCTGCAGGGTGGCGTGAGAGATATTATAGCGGTGATAGACCAACTCATTGATGGTACTCTGGATCCTCGTCCCCGCGCTGATCGAAATATCTTCCGTGAGAATATGAGCGGACATGGTCCGCAGGTTGCGGGTCAGGCTCCAGACATGCAGGTCATGGACCCCGAGAACACCGTCCACTTCGGTGATATCGCTGACCATCTTTTTCATGTCCACATCGCGCGGCGTAGATTCGAGCAGGATCTCCACCGTCTCCTGCAGGATACCCCAGGCGTTGTACAGGATCAGGAAACCGATCAGCACACTGACAAGAGGATCGAGCCAGTTGGCGCCGGTGAAAAAGATGAGGATACCGGCAATCACCGCGCCGACCGTGGAGATCACATCTCCCATCAAGTGGACGAACGCCGAGCGCAGGTTGAGGTCGCTCTCGCTGCCGCGGTGGACAAGCATTGCTGTCACAAGATTGACCACAACCGCGATCAACCCCACACCGATGAGTATGCCCGACTGCACGTCGGGAGGGGAGAGAAAGCGCCTGTATGCCTCATAGAAAATACCCAGGGAAATCAATACAAGCGTAGTCGAGTTTATGAGCGCCACCAGGATGCCGGCGCGGTGATAACCATACGTTTTGCGCGCATTGGCGGGCTGGGCCGTGATACGGATGGCGAACCAGCTCAAGCCAAGGGCGATCACATCCGTCAGGTTGTGGGCGGCGTCGGTCAGGAGGGCGAGACTGTTGGAAAAATATCCCGCGGCGGCTTCCACGACGACAAAGGCCAGGGTGAGGAAGAGAGACCAGGAGAGACGTGTTGTGGTTTGTTTTGCAGCTTCACGCAAATGGGAATGGGTATGAGAATGGGTTTGCGAAGTCATTTCAAATATTTTAACGAATTTTTCTATCCGTGTTCCACGTGTTCCAGGCCCAATCGATAGAGTCTGGCCACATGATCGTCATCGAGGGCATAGTAGACCTGCCGTCCATCCTTGCGGCTGCGTAACAGGCGGAGCTGGCGCAGTCCACGAAGCTGGTGGGATACAGCCGATTCGCTCATTCCAAGCTGGCCGGCGATATCCCCCACATTCATTTCACTTTCCAACAGAACAGAAATGATCCGCAGACGGGTGGGGTCACTCAGGGCGCTGAACAGGTCAGCCAGGTGGGAGGAAGTATTTTCTTTCAGCAGCATAATATATGAATAATTGCTCAAGTATTCATAATTATAGCATAAAAAAAGAGAACCGTCAAATGACGATTCTCCTAGATTCGTGATGTTCCAGGCGGATTAAATACCCGTCCTACTAACCTATCCGCCAAATGCTTCGTTCAGCCAATCGAGAAACCCTTTTTCCTGTGGCTTGACCGTGGTCCCCAGGCTTTCGGCCAGCTGTTCGAAGAGTTCGCGCTGTTCTTTGGTCAGCTTGGTGGGTACGGCTACGTTAACGATGACCAACTGGTTGCCGCGGTCCTTCCTGCGGATATAGGGAACCCCCTTGCCTCTGATCGTGAAAACTTTTCCGGGCTGGGTTCCGGGGGGTATCTTTAGCATGTCGGCCCCATCCAACGTGGGGATTTCCACTTCGGCTCCGAGCGCAGCCTGGGCAATATTGATATCCAGGTTCAGGATGACATCGTTCTCACGGCGCTTGAAGAACTGGTGAGGCCGCACGTCGAGGACGAGGAACAGGCTGCCGTTCGGTCCGCCGAAGACGCCGGGTCCTCCCTCCCCTGCCAGGCGGATCTGTGTGCCCACATCCACGCCGGCAGGGATTTGCACCGTCTTCTTGACAGTCTTGCGTTCCAGTCCGCCGCCGTGACAGGTCTTGCAGGGTGACGAAATCGTTTCGCCGCGGCCGTTACAGGTGGGACAGGGCGCCGTCTGGACCATTTGCCCCAGGAAGGTCTGGCGTACCTGGCGGACTTCACCCTGCCCGTTACAGGTGGAACATTTGACGGGTGAGGTGCCCGGTTCGGCGCCTGTGCCGCTGCAGCGGGAACAGGTTTCTTCGCGCTCGAACTCGATCTCCTTATCGACACCGAAGACAGCTTCCTCGAAGGTCAGCGTGACCTGCATCTGGAGGTCGCGGCCGCGGCGCGGCGAGCGGCGGTTGCGCCGGCCGGAGGAGAAGCCAAATCCGCCGAACAGCTCCTCGAAGATGTCGCCGAAGTCCACGGTGTAGTCGTGGAAGCCGCCACCCATGTTGCCGAGGCCTTCCTTGCCGAAGCGGTCATAGCGGGCGCGCTTTTCCGGATCCGAAAGGACACCGTAGGCTTCATTGATTTCCTTGAACTTTTCCTCCGCGTCCGGTTCCCTGTTCACATCAGGGTGGTACTGGCGCGCCAGCTTACGGAAGGAGGCCTTGATCTCGTCCAGGCTCGCATCCCGTCCAACGCCAAGGATCTCGTAATAATCGCGATTAGACATAAGACAGAAAGTAGAGAGTAGGGAGTAGAGAACGGGCTTAACGCTCTGATCTCTGTTCTCTACTCTCTAGCAACTATTCCTTCACTTCACCATCCACGACATCCGGTCCGGCACCGGGATTGGGATTAGGCCCCGCTTCGCCGGCCGGAGCCGCCTCGCCCTGGTAGACTGAGCCGCCGATCTTCTGGATGGACTCGCCAAGAGACTGGGTCGCAGTGCGGATGGCATCCACATCCTCGCCTTCCGCAGCCTTCTTCACGTCGGCGACCTTCCCTTCCACTTCAGACTTTACGTCCGCAGGTACTTTATCACCGAACTCCCGCAGCGCTTTCTCGGCGGCGTAGGCCGTATTATCGGCATTGTTGCGCGCTTCGATCAGATCGCGGCGCTTGCGGTCGTCCTCGGCATGGGTTTCGGCGTCTTTGCGCATCTTCTCGACTTCGCTATCTGACAAACCAGAGGAAGCCGTGATCGTGATGTGCTGGGACCGTCCGGTTGCCTTATCCTGGGCAGTGACTTTGAGGATGCCGTTGGCATCGATATCGAAAGTCACTTCGATCTGCGGAACGCCGCGCTGCGCGGGAGGTATTCCATCCAGGACAAACTTGCCGAGCGACTTGTTATCCATGGCCATGGGGCGCTCGCCCTGCAGGACATGGATCTCGACCTGGGTCTGGCTGTCGCTGGCCGTGGAAAAGACCTGGCTGCGGCGGGTCGGGATGGTCGTATTGCGTTCGATCTGGGATGTGGCTACACCGCCGAGGGTCTCGATGGAAAGTGAAAGAGGCGTGACGTCGAGCAGTAGGATGTCCTTCACCTCACCACCCAGCACGCCGGCCTGGATCGCGGCGCCAATGGCAACCACTTCATCGGGATTAACGCCCTTGTGCGGCTCCTTGCCGAAGAAGGCACGGACGCGGTCCT
>DATAKV010000244.1:0-3314 GCA_036261375.1 Anaerolineales bacterium | reverse complement strand
TCAGCCTGAGCAGCGTGACAAAGAAACCTCGCCGTCAGCCGCCGTCCCCCGCAGGAGAAGAACCGATGCAACCTTATACCGGACCGGGTTGCGCGATCCTGCCCAAGCAGCCGCGACCGTTCCTGTCGCCGTCCATATGCTGGGAACCTTTCGCATGACCATCGGCGACCTGGCGGTCAACGTGCCAGCTTCGCGCGGTCTCTCTCTGCTGAAATATCTGCTCCTGCATCACCGGCAGACCGTTTCCCGGGAGATCCTCATGGAGGTCTTCTGGCCCGACGCAGAGCCGGAGACGGCTCGCAACAACCTCAATGTAGCGATGCACAGCCTGCGGAAGACCCTGCGAACCTCCATTTTCCTGCCGGTCATCCTTTTCAAAGATGGCAGCTATGTGTTCGACAGCAGCCTGCAGATCTGGCTGGATGTGGAAGCGTTCGAAAAATGCTTGCAATCCGGGCATCAGCTTGAGGCCCGCAATCAAATCACCGCCGCGGTCTCGGAGTACGAAGCAGCCCTGAGCTTGTACCAGGGTGATTTCCTGGAGCAAAACCTGTACGAAGAGTGGACCGTCGTCAACCGGGAACGGCTGCGGGTCGCGTACCTGGATACACTCGACCGCCTCAGCCTGGTCTATTTCAACCAGGGAAAATACGGCGCCTGTATCCTGCTCTGCCAGCGCATCCTGGCCCTGGACGATTGCTCCGAAAACGCCCACCGCCGCCTGATGCGCTGCTACAGCCGGCAGGGACAGTCCAACCTGGCCCTGCGGCAGTACCAAGCCTGCGTGGAAGCGATCCAACGGGAGCTGAATACTTCTCCCGAGGCTTCCACCGTCGAACTGTACGAGCAGATCCGCCGGGGACAGCACGTCTAGGCGTTCCTGTGAAAAAATTAATCCAAAACGGAACGGAATTAATCGATAGATTAGCACTGATTAAGCGGCAGGAGTTATCCTGTCAATCACCTGATGGCAGAGCGGGCCCCTCCGCCTCAGGCTACAAGGTGACCCAATGGGGGTCATCCATTCGCTAAAGGACAGAACGTCCGGAAAGGAAAATCAAAATGGCAGGTAGTCCTCCTGTAGGAGATGTAACCCTCGGAGTGGATCTCATCAGCATCACGGTCGAGCAGCCGCTTGGAACGCCGGCCACGTCGATCGATGCCACTGCGCCCTTCTATGTGACCGCGACCTTGCGGGCCAGCGGCTTTCTGAGGACCGCAGCCGTGCCCTACTCGATCCGGTACTTCTTCGAGAGCTTCGGCCCCGGGCCGGAAGGGAGCCTCGGAATTGTGGCAGGGAACCTGAATGGCGTGCCGATCACGAGTATGACGACCGACTATAACGGCACAGCCACCCGGCTGACCGTCCCGGCCAGTACGCTGATCAACGACCGGACCTGGAAGCTCACCGCGATCGCCGATTTCCCGACGATGCCCGGGACCGGCGCCTTCATCGAAGGACCGGTGATCGCCACCCGGCCGTAAGCGCTGCTGGCAAGCGCTCCAGGGTCTTTCATCGATGAGCTTTCCTAAAGACAGACAGGCAGGCCATCCTCGAAAGGGGTGAGTCTACCCGGTCTTGCAGAGAATGCTCGCAGCCTACGGCTGATCTCGTAGGGGATTAAACCGTCAGCATCTCCTCCGAGGTCAGCCTTTCTCGACCAGCAAAGCACTTATCGGCAGTTAGGAGGTACCATGATCGAGCAGCAGGATCCAAAACAGGATCACCTCCCGGCCGCGCAGGCCGGGGCTGACGTCCACCCTCCGGATACAGTTACCGGAGATGCGCCAAAACGCAGCCGTTCCAAGGAGAAGAAAAAGAATGGCCCAGGCGCGAACCGCGGAGCACCAATCGCAGCCGAGCTCGAGTCGATCGAGGCAACAATAGCATCGGAAATCGTGGCAGAGGTCAAAGCCTCAGAACCCGGACAGAGGATGGCTGGCGAGGACGGGGGAGAACGGCGTCTATCTTTTGTTGTGCGTATGATGCTGGACGAGCGCGGCGAACCCAGGCGGACAGAGATCGAATACATGCAAACGCAGCCGGATAATGTCCAGCCGCGCCGGAATAAAAGCTTTAATACGTTGAATGGGGATCAGCTGGTTGCGTTCATGCGATCATGCATCCCCCCCTTGAACCCGCCTGCAGCGTCTCCTCCTCAACCGATCCCGCCCCCGGATCTTCTACTGGGGCGGTTTGATCTAGGCGTTTCCAATACAAAGGTATTTGAAAAAAACGCCGGCGATGCCGCGACGCTGTCTGTACGCAGAGACGAGGCCTTTGTGGTCGAAACCGGTTTCGAACTTCGGGGAGAGGATGGAGCGTTCGGCTGGCTCCAGGACTCAGATTATGAAATCTCGGTTTATGTCGATGAGATCGGAGGCAGCCGATACCAATTAATCGCTAGCAGCTACGGCCATTTCCAGAAAGATACCCGGGCCTATAGGGCTCGAATGGAGGCGGAGGGTCTTCCACCAGGCGTGTATCGCCTGGTCACCCTGGTAACGATCCCCGGCCCGGCAATGAGAAAGGGATACGTCGAGGGTCCGATTATCCTGGTCAGCTAATACTGGGTCAGGCGTCGTCACCCTCCGGATCGTCCAGGTTCAGCTCTTCGAGGGCTCTCTCCCAGAAGCGCAGGCTCTCTTCGGAGATAGGGTTCTCTTCCAGCTGGGATACTTCCAACGGATCGATGAAGAGGTCACCGGTGAAGCCGCGATGGCTGGCCTGCTCATCGCCGGGCTCCAGGACGATCTTCTTGTAAGCGGGAGGCCACTGCATCAAAAACCGCCGCCCGCAGGTGGGACAGGTCCATTCCTGCGCGCCAGAGGAATGCGTGGTCTCTAATACCATCTCATGAACTTGTAAATCCATTTCACTACTCCTTAAATCGCCGTCCACCTCAAACTCACAGTGATCCCAGCGGCAGGCATCCTATGTTCAACAGGACGTGAATACTGGAATTTGGATACCTTACAAATGTAATAGCTCCTGTTCCCCTTCCACCCGGCATATACACAATAAAATATTTTTTTACGCGTTCATTGTTCTAACGAGGATCATAAATCGCTGTTATCTCGGACAGTGATTCCACATTGGGGTGGCGAACTGCCGAAAACAAACTCAAATAGCAATATTACCTATACGAAATTTTTAAACAAGGGCTGCACAGGCGGTTCCTGCCGTAGAAGAGTAACAGTAGGTTACAGCACGTTTCCTGGGAGGAACAGATATACGCAGTTTTCGTTTAAGTTATAGAACAAGAGTTTCAATTGCTTTTCGCTTCTTAAGTTGCTATACTTTACTTACACGA
>DATAKV010000224.1:0-10775 GCA_036261375.1 Anaerolineales bacterium | reverse complement strand
AGATAAGTAGACAGGTAAACAAGCAAACACGTGTATGCCTGTATACTTGTTTACGTGTTTCCTGAATATGTGTATACTTCACTCCCATGCCTGAAACCAAATTCCGTTCCTTTCGAGTGGAAGCCGTTGTGCTCCGTCATGTCGACTATGGCGAAGCCGACCGCATGCTGACGCTGTATACGCGCCAGCTCGGCAAGACTCGTGCCCTGGCCAAGGGAGCGCGCAAGATCGCCTCCCGCAAGGCGGGTCACATCGAGCCATTCACCCACGTCAAATTGCAGCTAGCCCAGGGGCGTGAGATGCCGATCGTCACGCAGGCGGATACGATCGACGCCTACCAGCCCCTGCGCGAAGACCTGATCCTGACCAGCCAGGCCTCGTACGTGATGGAGCTGCTGGACCGGTTCACCTATTCGGACGATACTGATAATTCGGCCCTCTTTCGTCTGCTCACCGAAACCCTGTCGCGCCTCGCTTCCGGCACGGACCCGTGGCTGGTGATCCGTTATTATGAGATCCGCCTGCTCGATCACCTGGGATTCCGGCCGCAGCTATTCGAATGCGCCAACTGTGGGCGGGAGATCAAGGCCGAGGACCAGTTCTTCTCGTTCAGCGCAGGCGGCGTTATTTGTCCACGCTGCGGCCAGGGACTGCGCAACGTACATAAGATCTCGGTGGAAGCGCTGCGCTACCTGCGTCATTTCCAGCGCAGTAGCTATGCCGATGCAACCCGGGCGCGGCCGGACCCGGATGTGCAGAAGGAAACGGAAACCCTGATGCAGGGTTATTTCACCTATTTGCTCGAACGTGAATTAAATACACCGGGGTTTTTGAAAAAAATAAAATCGTCGTAGAGACGTTGCATTGCAACGTCTCTACGACATCCGTTTTCCCCAATTCAACACAAACACCCATGCGACCAGAATAACAACCGGTTTCAGGATCCTCCACAGCAGGACCTGGAACCACTTCCATTTGAACGAATAGATGACATGGGCAATGATCCAACGGGCGAACATGGCCTGTCCCAGGGGGCTGCGCAATACCCGGCCTTTGTATCTTTTTAACGAAAAATCATTTCGCCGAAAAGCATTGCCAATCTCCCGGGCTGCCAACGCCCCATAGCCGAGTGCAAAGCTGATCCCTTCGCCGAACAATGGATCGGCTCCTGCCGCGTCGCCCACCAGCAGCACCCGAGGCACTGCCATGGGATTCTCCGGAGAGAACCAGCGGATGGGATGACCCTTGATCTCATATTTTTCCAGGTTGAACCTGAAGCGTCCCATCTCACGGGCAAGCGGCTCCTTCAGCAGTGGACGTGTCTCACCTGCAAGGATATTCGTATCATAAATCCCCCAGCAGCGCATGGCTTCCCCATTGACCTGGGTGGGGAAGTCCCAGATATAACCGGCGATGTTCTTTGGAACGGGAAGAAAATCGAAATAAGCCTGCTCCCTTCGCCCATTCCCCTGGAGTGGACCTTCGGTGGGCAGGAAGGGGGTTAGAACCTCCAGCACCCTGGCCGTGTGAACAGGCGCGTTGGGGAAAATACAGCGCCGCGTGGTCCCATTCGAGCCATCCGCGCCAACAATCACTTTTGCACGATAATCGCCTTGATCGGTTTCCACGGTGATATGGTCCTGCCGGGAAATCACATTTCTAACTGTAATTCCCTCTCTAATCTCTATTCCCCTGCTCTTGACCTTGCACGCCAGCCAGTTATCGAATTCATCGCGGCGGATGACGCGCAGGGCATGTTTCTTTGGGACGCGGACGGTCAAGCCTTTTGATTCGAAATCGAAATGAAGGTTGTCTACATCCACATGCGGGACTTCGCGTACATCGATTCCCAGACGCTGCAGGATGACCTCCGCATCGATGACCAGTCCGCCCGCGCACAGTTTGGGACGCGGGTAGCGCGCCTTTTCGAGTATGGCTATCTGCTGGGTGAGATGCGGGAAGTCCCGTGCTAGATGAAGAGCGGTGGAGAGCCCGCTGGGGCCTCCACCGATGATAAGAATTTCGCGTTCGATCATCTTCGGATTTTGTAGCGACAGGCTAAAGCTGCCATGCTACGAACAATTAGTGATGCAAAATCTGTGAAAGGAATAACTTCGTACGATCGTTCTCCGGCTTGTTGAAGATCTGCTCAGGCGTGCCCTGCTCGACGATCTCTCCCTTGTCAAAGAAGATCATGCGGTTGGCAACCGCACGAGCAAACCCCATCTCGTGGGTCACGGCGACGATAGTCATGCCGCTTTTGGCAAGCTCGATCATCACATCCAGCACTTCCTTTATCATCTCGGGGTCGAGTGCGGAGGTGGGCTCGTCGAAGAGCATGATGCGCGGCTGCATGGCCAGGGCGCGGGCAATGGCGACGCGCTGCTGCTGGCCGCCGGAGAGCTGGGCGGGATATTTCTCCGCCTGCTCCGGGATGCCTACGCGGCTGAGCAGCTGCATGGCCTGTTCACGGGAGACCTGCTTCGGGGTGCGGCGGACCCATAATGGAGCCAGCGTAATGTTCTGCAGCACAGTCAGATGCGGGAAGAGATTGAACTGTTGGAAGACCATGCCCACTTCCTGGCGGATCTTTTCCACGTTGCGGATGTCATTGCCCAGCTCGATGCCGTCGATAATAATCTGTCCTTTTTGATGCTCCTCGAGCCGGTTCAGGCAGCGGATAAACGTCGATTTGCCCGAGCCGGAGGGCCCGAAGATCACGATCACTTCCCCTTTCTGGATGGTCAGGCTGATGCCTTTGAGCACATGGAAATGCCCGAACCATTTATGTACATCCCGGCAAATGATGATGTCCTGTGAGTTGTTTTCTGTCATGTCAATCTCTCTCGTCATAAAACCAAGGTCTTATCATTTCTTATCTCTGGCCGACGCCCATGGCTTCCTCGAGGCGGCGGCTGCCGTAGGTGAAAGCCATGTTGAACAACCAGTAAATGAGAAAGGCGAAAAGGAACACTTCACGGTGCGTACCCAGCCATTCACTCTGGGCCAGGATCGAGCGTGAGATCCGCACCACGTCGAACAGGCCGATGATAGCAACCAGGCTGGTGTCCTTGAACAGGCTGATGAACGAGTTGAACAGGGCGGGAATGACTGCCCGCAGCGCCTGAGGCAGGATGATCAGAGCCGTGGTCTGTGCCCCATTTAAACCCAGTGCACTCGCCGCCTCATACTGGCCGCGGTCGATGGCCTGAAGGCCGCCGCGCACGTTCTCGGCCTGGTAGGCGGCTTCGAACAAAATGAAACCGATCATGGCGCGGATAACATTGTCCGGCCGAACATCGATGGGCAGGAAATATGGAAGGAGCACCGAGGCCATATACAAAATGGTCACCAACGGAACGCCGCGGATCAGCTCGATATAGCCGATGCTGAAATTGCGGATGATGGGCAGCTTGCTCCGCCGACCCAACGCAAGCAGGATTCCTAACGGGAGAGCTCCAAAATTCCCGACGATCGTCAGCAGAAGAGTGAGCAGCAATCCACCCCACAGGTTGGATGCAACCGGTGGAAGGGTCGCGATGTACGGAGTTCCAGCAACCAGCAGGAAAACAAGCGGGAAGTACAAGAACCATGCAATGACGGCGATCAAAGGACCGCGCGGCATCACGCGCCCGATTCCGTACCCCGCCAGAAGGATTCCCACGGCCAACGCCCACTCATTCCAGACATCCCACTGGAAGTACAACGATATCAGGATGAACGACAGTCCGGCGCCGAGGGCCATGAAGGCAAAGCCGCGGGCTGCCTCCCTCCATACGCCCCACGAGAAGCCGATCAATCCCGCCAGCAGGAAGATCGTGAGCCAGATACGGCCGATCTGTTCGCGAGGATACAAACCGATCATGAACAACGTCAGATTGGCTTCAATGACCCCCCAGCGTGCCTCCGTCGTGGCCCATTCATAGGCGGGTCGCAGGATGATATACAACAGCCACAACGCCAGAAGGGTTAGGACAACGTTGTACCAGGTGCTGAACAGGTTTTTGCGCAGCCAGGCCCAGGGGCCGACAACCGTGACAGGCGGTCTCATTTCGATTTCGGCCATGTCAGCGCTCCACCAGTTGAATGCGTGTGTTGTAGATGTTCATTAATAGCGATGTGAACAGGCTGATGCTCAGGTAGCTCAGCATCATGATGGTGATGATCTCAATAGCGGCGCCGGTCTGGTTGAAGGCTGTCCCCGCGACGCTGAACAGGTCGGGATAGCCGATGCCGATGGCCAGGGAGGAATTCTTGGCCAGGTTGAGATATTGACTCGTGACCGGCGGGACCATGATCCGCAGCGCCTGGGGGAAGACTACCAGCCGAAGGGTTTGGCCGGTTGTCAGCCCGAGCGAGCGGGCCGCTTCGGTCTGCCCCTTTGAGACAGCCTGAATCCCGGCCCGTACGATCTCCGCAATGAATGCGCCAGTGTAGACCACCAGGCCGAACAACAGGGCTGCAAACTCAGGTGTCAGGCGGAGACCGCCGCTAAAGTTCAAGCCGGTCAACTCAGGGACGGTTGGGGTCAGCGGAGGCTGCGGCTGGATAAGGGCGCCGATCCCGATGATGAGCGCCGGTACGACGAGGTATGCCAGGTTCCACCAGGGGGCTAACGGCAGGCTGGCGCGCCTGCGTACGGAGCGCAACACCAGCCAGATGATAAATATGGAAATAAGACCCAGAAGGATAAACACGCGCCAGGCCGGGAAGGTGGATGTCCCTTCGGCCCAGGTCATATAGACACCGCGCTGTGTCAGGTAGATGGGGCCGGGCAGGCGGATTGCATCCCTCACAGAAGGCAGCTGGATAATGACCCCGAAATACCAGAACATCAGCTGAAGGAGCAGGGGCGTATTACGGATGAGCCCGACATAGGCGGCTGCAAAGCGGCTGATCAGCCAGTTGGTGGACAGCCGCGCTACGCCGGCCAGGACGCCGACGAACGTAGTGAAAATAATCCCCAGCGCGCTGACCACAAGGGTGTTGACCAGCCCCACAAGCAAAGCGCGGGCATAGGTGTCGGACGGCTGATAAGGGATGTAGGACTCGCCGATGCCGAAGCTGGCAGGGTTGTTCATGAAACCATACCCGACGGCCAGACCCTGGCGCGCCAGGTTGGTGGTGACATTGCCATAGAAATACAGGAAGACCAGAACCAGTGCCGCCAGGAAGACCAGCTGCGCCAGGATCTTCAAAAAACGGATGTCACGCCAGATCGATGTAATGTTCATGATGTGCAGAATCGGGCGGTCCGGCTTCGACCGGACCGCCCGAAAATTATCCGTTGATTTAGCGGAAAGGCGGGGCGTACATCAGGCCGCCGTTCGTCCACAGCTCATTCTGGCCGCGGGCCAGGTTGAAGGTAGAAAGATTGCGCTCGTACACTTCACCGTAATTACCCACGTGCTTGATGGCGCGGTAGATGAAGTCGTTGCTCAGGCCCAGCATGGCGCCGAGCTCGCCTTCCACACCCAGCAGACGGCGGACCACCGGATCTTCACTGGTCAGGAAGTCGTCCACGTTTTCGGAGGTGATTCCCAGTTCCTCTGCCTGGATCATGCCAAACACAACCCAGCGGACCGCGTCGGCCCACTTGTCATCGCCCTGGGCGACGGCAGGCGCCAGCGGTTCCTTCGACAGGACCACATCCAGAATCACATGGTCGGCGAAGTTCTGCAGGACGGCCTGTCCCTGGGTGGCGAGCTGGGAGCGATCGGATGTGATCGCGTCACAGCGGCCCTCGTCATAAGCCTGGAAGGCGGCGTTCTGGTCTTCGAAGACGACCGGGACGTACTCCACACCGGCGGCCCGGAACTGGTCGGCCAGGTTCAGCTCGGTGGTGGTTCCGCTCTGGACACAGACGTTCGCGCCCGCAAGCGCTTCGAGACCGGCGGCAGGATCGCTGACAATATCGGTCTTGGCCATGATCGCCTGTCCATCATAGAAATTGACCGGGCCGAAGGTGAGGCCAAGCTCGACGTCGCGGGCCCAGGTCCAGGTGCTGTTGCGGGCGAGGACATCCACTTCACCGGACTGCAGGGCCGTGAAGCGCTCCTGTGCGCTCAAGCCGCGGAATTCAACGGCGTTGGGATCATCGAAAAGCGCGGCCGCCCAGGCCCGGCAGAAATCAACATCGAATCCGGTCCAGTTACCGTCGGAATCGACGAACCCAAAGCCCTGGAAGGTCCCGTGCACACCGCAGATCAAGCTGCCTCGATCCAGAACGGCTTGCAGGCGCTCACCACCGGCGACAGGCGCAGCAGGCGGGGCGGCTGTTGGCTGGGCTTCCCCGCTCGGCGTTTCGCCACCACTGGCAGGTGCTTCAGCGGTAACAATGCGGGTGACCTCTACTGTGACTGGTGTCCCGGCGACAGGGGTGCCACAGGCGGCAAGTACGATGCTGGCGGCAATGATCAAACTTAAGATAGGGAACAACTTACGCATGATTATCTTCTCCTTTTGGCGGATATTTGGCTGCTTGAACAAATGACGCACTTAAATCGACCTGCTGCACCTCCAATCTTTTTTACTGTAAGCGTACAGAATCTGGCCCCCATAGGCATAAATAACTCTCTCAAGTGGCATTATAGTGAAACCACCAGTGAGAGTCAATAAATGGAGTGGAATTCAAGACATTTTCCGAAGAGAAGCAGAAGTGGGCAGGACTCTGCCACAATTCCCATCCCTATGCATACGCGCCGGACCAGGTCTCGAAATGGCGCTCATCGTGTTCGTTATCCCTGTAAAATGTGATATAGGTGAGCGCCTTGTAGGGGATGAATTTCTTTTCGCGCGGGTTCTTTTGTGCCAGATCGAAGTAAGTGTGCCACGTACCCGAATTGAAGTAGATCTGGTTGCCGCCATCGTCATCGTAATCCAGCGGAACGGTCTCATGTTGGTGAGTATGTCCGTACACGATGTAGCGGGCTTTATTTTCGAGAAAGGCAGGCTCCAGCATGGCATGCTTGGCGAAGGATCGATTGGCGCCCGTCCGCTTGCGGTCCTGCAGCCGGAAGACCAGGCTGTCGATAGTCTCCATGGAGACCACCCGCGATACTTTGATAACCAGTTGCATAGTGTCGACGAGGTCGAACTCGAAGGATTTATCGGCCTGGCGGACAAAATCCAGGTCCAGGAAGTTCTCTGCAAGCTCATCCCAGATGCGTTTCAAGTCCCCCTCACGTGCCTTGAGGATCTTGTTTTCCATCGTAAGCTTTTTCAGCTGACCGGTTACCCACAGCGGAGTGGCCAGGGCCGGGCGGATGTTGGTGATGTTCCGCAGGTTTTTCACCACCTCCGGGCTGACCTGCGACCGGCGCTTTAGCTCCTCCGGGTAGCGGTTGCACACTTCCATGGTAAAGGGATCGCCCAGCGCTGGATAATTGCGGCCCTTCTCGGGGTCGAAATTGAATGTATCATAACTGTCGCCATGCCGGGCGAAAACCTTGTAATCACGGAACAGCCGTTCGATTTGTGGGGCTTCATCCACTCTCCAGGGAGAGAGAGGATCGGCTTTATACAGGTCATAGGGGAAAGGAGAGTACGGGTTGCACAAGCCCATGCCTTCGACGATCTCCTGCCGGATCTGGTCGAAGGCCTCCCCTTCGAGATGGTAATACCAGTCATGATTTCCCACCATGTAATGAAAGCGGACCCGGAGCGGGATCTTTTCGAAACTGTTGAGCATCCTGCCTCCGCTGCCATCCGGAGCATCGAACTCTATGTACTCACCGGCCGAGAGCTTACGAAAGACTTCAAGACCTTCCCGGTTATGTTCCAGGATGGCGCGGGTGACCTCCATCAGTTTCATCGCGAACTTCGGGTTGCTTGGATCGCCCCAGGGGCGGATGTAATTCTTTTCACCCTGTTCGGTGATCCGGGGCAGATCCTCATCCCCGACCCGGACGTATTCTTCCTCTCCAGGTGTGGGGAACAGCCAGCGGGTGGAATGGATCGGGTCGAGAATATCGCCCATCAGTAGCACATCCAGCTCTTCGATCGGCCGGTAGGATCCGTTCTGGTAGGAAGCGAAACGGGCATCCTGGCGCAGTCGTTTCGCAAACAGGTAGAAGGCGCTGGCCGGGATGGATTCGGCGGTCGTACCATCCCCCAGGTGAAGGTCGCTGACAATGACAAGCATGGTCACTCCTCGTTAAAACAGTTGGCGGTCCGTTTGGACCGATTATAGCCCGTTTGTGTACGGTAGAGCTGTTTTTTGATGTTTTTTCAGAGGGAAATCGAAATCTTGCACAGATTTGAGTGATATGATGTTGGCAGTCCCGCTCAAGGAGATGTTATGGCTCGAACTATCTTTTCGTGGATCCTGATCATTCTGGGCAGTTTGTTTCTAATATTAAGTGTCTTTGGGATTGTGGCAGCCTGGGTCTATAACGAGCCCCTGACACAGGAGGCCACCAGCCAGTTTAGGGCGATCGACCGGGAACTGGCGCTGGCACAAGCCACTCTGAAAAGCTCCGAGGCCGAGATGGAGCGTGCCCTGCGCATTCTGGATGCCTCCGAGGCAGCCCTCGAAAAATTGACGGAAAAGACGGATACGGCGGAGAGCCTCTTCGAGCGCATCCAGAACACCCTGGATGGCCGGCTGCTCCCCGAGCTGAAGACCACCCGGTCCCGGATCGTAGAGGCGCGGGCCACGTTGGAAAACCTGCAATCGGTCCTGGCGGGGATCAGCGGTTTCATTCCGGGTGTCGATCTCAGTGTTCCCGATAACTTATTATCCAACCTGATCGCATCCGCCGTTTCCCTGGATACGGAGATTGCGAATGTGGAAGGACTGGCGACACAGGCCTCCCTGTTTGTCAGCGATAGCTCCTACCTGCTCGGCGGCGACCTGACCGAGACGCGCCAGAGTCTGCAAAATTTCCTGGTCGCCGTCCAGGATTATCAGGGGAAGGTCACGGGCTGGCGCGAACAGGTCGCAGATCTGATGGAAGGCACGCCGCGCTGGATCGACCAGGCTTCCATAGGTCTGACCATCTTTTTCTTCTGGTTTGGCCTGTCGCAGTTTGGGCTGATCCTGCACGGACTACATCTCCGCAGAGGGGGCAATCCGCTGCTGGTCCTGCGGCGGACAGAGGTTGTTGTACGAGAGGAGGGGGCTGATTAAACCGGGCGTTTCCGGCGCTGCTTATGCAGGTACATGGCCTTATCAGCCTGAGAAAGCAGTTCTTCCATGGTGATATTCGATTTTGAGTCCGCCCAGATCGTCCCGAGGCTGAAGGATAACGCCTGTCGTGGATCGACCTGTAGATTGTAGGCGTCGACATTACTTTGCAGGCGAGTTTCAAGACTGGAGAGATCACTTTCGGTTGCATCGATCAGGAAAACGACGAATTCATCCCCGCCCAGGCGTCCTGTCACATCCGATTCGCGGAACGTATCGGTCAGGATCCGGGCAAAGTGGCTGATGGCGGCATCCCCTCCGGTGTGGCCAAAGGTGTCGTTGATGTACTTCAGGCTATCCAGGTCGAGATAGAGCAGGCACAGCGAGTAGCCCATACGCCGGGCAAACTTCAGTAGTCCCGTGGCGAGGATCATAAAGCCCCGGCGGTTGTTCAAGCCGGTCAATCCGTCGGTCAGCGAGATATTGCGCAGGTGCTCGTTGGCTTTTTCAAGCTCGTTAACCTTCTGGTACAGCTTGTCGGCCAGGAGCTGCAGGTGCTCGCGCTGCAGTTGGCCGGTCTGCGGCAATCGCGGACGTGTTACCGGCTGTTTGATCGAGTCGTTCACGGCCCGCAGGATCTCCTGCGGCTCGGCTGGTTTGCGCAGGATATTGTCGATCCCGCTGGCCCGGGCCAGTTTATGAATTTCCGTGACGTCATAGCTGGAGGTCTGGAAGACAACCGGCACCCCCATTAATAACGGTTCGGCGCGCAGACGACGGACGAGCGTGAACCCATCCATGTTCGGCATCAGGATATCGGTAATGATCAGGTCGGGGAGCTCAGCCCGTGCGAGCTCGAGCGCCTGATGGCCATCCTGCGCTTCCAGAAGCCGGTACCCATAATTGCCCAGCAGCGTAATATAGGGACGACGGTCTTCGGGATTGGGGTCTGTGATAATAATCGTAGCCATATTCTCTTCTTCTGTAGTTTCCAGATCGAGCGAACTGCCAGACGAGGCCTGAAAGCAGCTCGATTGCGTATAAGTATACACCGATTCAACCTTTTCTTTAAGGTTCAGCTTTCTGAATGGTAGCACATTTTTGCTACTTCCAGTTTCCCCTACCTGCCCTGCTTGTGGCCACTGAAAACCGGACGGCTGAATAAAAAAAAGACCCCTGCCATTGGAGGAGTCTCGTCAAGATGCAAGTCTGCTGATCACAGGGAATCGACTTCTTTATTCCGGGAATGAGAATTGATCCAGTAATTCCCAGCGATCTGTATCCTTCTGCACGGTCCATTCAAAGCGCCGCACGGTAAAGGTGATGCCTTTAATCGCTCCGAAGGTGGGATCCTTGATCTGGGTGGATCTGTTTTCCGGCATATTGATGAGTTTCATGTGCGGCAGCCAGTTCTGCGCCTTGTACGGATAGCTCTCATATCCCAGGTCGCGGGCGATCTGGCTGAGGTCATTGTACATGGTTTCCAGGTCGGAATTCCTCTCCGCCAGCAGCCACAACCGGCCCTGCTGGTTGTTGACGTTCATGCGAGCGATATTGTTCAACCGGATGCTGAACGGCCGCAGGCTGGAGGCGTATTCCTCCAGCCGTTTTCGCAGAGCATCAAAGTCCTCGACGTTTCGGATAGCCT
>DATAKV010000222.1:0-2393 GCA_036261375.1 Anaerolineales bacterium | reverse complement strand
AAATCCGTTTTACGCGTAATGTTTCGTTGGCAAGCCTGAAGAATGGCAGCAGGTCATCAGCGCTCCAGCCCTCGTTACCCAGTGCCGCCCAGTTGTCGTAGTCGGCGCGGCTGCCCCAGATCGCGGCGCAGCCGTTATGCGAGGAGCAGCCGCCAATGACGCGCGCCCGCTCCAGGAGATGCCCCGGACGGCCCGTCTGCGCGCCGTTGGTATAACCCCAATCGTGCCCTAGCGGCAGGCTGCGCGCATCCAGCAAGGACGAGGGCCAACCCCCTTCGACGAACGCGCCGTAGTCGGGGCCCGATTCCAGCAGCATCACAGACTGTGACGTGCCCTGCACCAGGCGCGCCGCCACAGCCGCTCCCGCTGTACCGCCCCCGATCACTACTGTGTCTGCATATACATGTTCAGCCATGAGTTCTCTCCATTGTCCGGCAAGCGTGCCCTCAGCCTGGACGCATACTTTGTAAACTGGATCAAGGATCTTTGTACTGGGGAATCAAATCGCACCGATTCTGTCGACAATTATAGAATGTTTCTGTGATGGGTCAAGCCGTCTACAACCAGAGCAGTGTCGAACAACAAAATGATCATGTCATTCTGAAAGATCGACGGGAGTGAAGAATCCCCAACCTTTTGAGCCTACCAGGCTCAAAAGGTTGGGAGACCCTTCGCCCATAGGGCTCAGGGTGACCTAATCTCTATTTTCTCGAATTTAGATAATCTCGCAACAAGACTATAAATCCAAACCTGAGCCTTGCCTTATAATTACGTTCAGACATAACGAGATCATTGTCAGTAGGAATGCAAGCCTCCGTCCACGCACGAATATCATACGAATAAAGGAGCATACGCATTGAAGGACATACGAATCGGACTCATAGGCACCGGAGGAATGGGGAGGGCCCATGCCACAGCCTTCAAAAATGTCCCCCTTGTTTTTGGTAACGAACCTGGCAGGCCCATCCTGGAGATCGTCGCGGATGTCGATGCGAAAGCCGTGGAAAAGTGGGCAGGAGAGTTTGGCTTCCCCCGCTGGACGACGAACTGGGGGGAGGTCGTCGCAGACCCCCGCGTGGACCTCGTCGATATCACCACCCCGAATCATCTGCATGCAGAAATGGCGATCGCCGCCGCGCAGGCGGGAAAGCACATCTATTGTGAAAAACCGCTGGCGACCACGTCCGCCGAGGCAGCCCGGATCGTTGCGGCCGTGGAAGCATCCGGCGTCACGAGCATCGTAGGGTTTAACTATCTAAAAAATCCCGGACAGGCGTTTGCGAGGCAGCTCATCGAATCGGGGGAGCTGGGCGAGATCACCCTCTTCCGCGGCACATTCGACCAGGATTTTCTCGCCAACCCGGATGTCCCGTTCAGCTGGCGGTTGGACCGCGCGCTGGCAGGGACGGGGGCGCTGGGCGACCTCGGCTCGCATACCATTGCGTTCGCACAATTCCTGGTCGGCGATATCCTTGAGGTGTGTGGCCTGAATGCGACGAAGGTCACGGAAAGAGTCGTGCCAGCCAGCGGCTCTGGCTACGCGGCGACGGCGCAAAGCGATGCGGAGAAGCGAGCCGTCGAGAACGAAGACATCATGGAGTTTCTCATCCGCTTTGAGAATGGGGCGATCGGCACGATCGGCACCAGCCGCATCGGCATGGGGCGCAAGCTCGGGTTGACGTATGAGATCCAGGGCACGCAGGGCAGTCTGTTTTACACCCAGGAACGCATGAACGAAATCCAGCTCTACCGCCACACAGACCCCGACCGCGAGAAGGGCTATAAAACTGTGTACATCGGGCCGGAACATCCCGGCTATAAAGCCTTTTTCGGCCTGGCAGGGATCGGCTTAGGCTATAACGACCAGAAGATCATCGAGGCGCATGACCTCATCACGGCTGTCGCATCGGGTCAGCCGGCTCAACCAGACGTCCGCTTCGCGTATCAGGTGAATAAGGTCATCGATGCGGTGGAGCGTTCCTGTCAGGAACATCGCTGGGTGCAAGTGAGCGAGTTCGACACCGAGGTGGACCAGGGATAATTCTGGCCGAAACAGGCTCAAATGCCAAACACCCCCCATCCTGAGGAAACGCCATGCGAATAGGTCTCGTCACCGATAGCCTGGGACATCTGTCATTCGAGGATTTACTGGAAACAGCCGCCAATTTTGGAATTCAAACTCTTGAATTTGGTTGTGGCGGCTGGTCCTCGGCGCCGCATCTGAACCTGGATCTTTTACTGGAGAACGAGTCGGAACGGGCAAACTTCGTCGCCAAGATCCGCGATCACGGCCTGGAGATCAGCGCGCTGAACTGCTCCGGCAACCAGTTGGCTCCGGGAGAGCGGGGGAAGTCACACGACCGCGTGGTTCGGGACACGATGAAGTTAGCCCG
>DATAKV010000210.1:0-3789 GCA_036261375.1 Anaerolineales bacterium | reverse complement strand
CTGGATTAAACCCGGCAGTCCAGGACGCTGTCGACTCGCCGAATCGAGCAGGCAACCTATCGTAATGCCGGGCATCTCACTCTATTCCGAGGAGGAAGAAATGCGAAAGGAAAGATCGTTCGTCTGGGCAATCACCGTATTGCTCATAGTGGTTTCGCTGGTGCTCGCGTCCTGCGCCCCGGCGCCCACCGAAGCGCCGGCTCCCGTTGAGCCCGCTACACAGGAACCTGCGGCCGAACCCACGGAAGCCGCAACCGAGGAGCCTGCAGCCACCGGAGAGGCAACCGAAGCCCCTGTGGTCCCGGGCGAGGATTACAGCCCCGAGATCGTGATCGACGAACCAGTGACGATCACGTTCGCCAACTTCAACGATATGGAAACGCCGTTCTGGCAGAGCCTGAGGGACCAGTTCCAGGCGACCCACCCGAACATTACCGTCGAATTCCAGACGGTGCCCGGCGAAGAGCTGTTCGATAAGCTGCTTGCCCAGATCGCAACTGGCAATCCACCGGACGCCGCGTACGTATCCGACTGGATGACCGGTGCCTTCGCCCAGGAGGGCGGCCTGGCCCCCCTGGATGAGTACATCGCCAAGAGCAACCTGATTTTGCTGGACGATTATGTCCCGGCATTCCTCGAGAGCTCACAGGTCGATGGCGTCCAATACGGGCTGCCCTTCACCAGCGAGACAACCGGCCTGTTCTACCGCACCGACCGCTTCGAGGAAGCAGGTCTCGACCCGAACAACCCACCCAAGACCTGGGATGAGTTCCAACAGGCTGCCGAGGCGCTGACCAACTCCGCTGAAAACAAGTACGGCTTTGCCGTCTTCGCCCCCGTGGATGAAGCCGCTTATAACTTCTACCCCTGGCTGTGGCAGGCTGGCGGTGACCAGCTCAACCCCGACGACCCGACTGATGTGGTCTGGGACAGCCCGGAAGGCCAGCGCGCTGCTGAGTTCTATGCCAACCTCGCCCAGTATGCACCCCCGGATCTGCTGAATGCAACCGCCTGGGATGCCCGCGTGCCCTTCGCCAACGGCGACGTGGCTATGCTGATGGCCGGTGGATGGCTGGTCGGCGAGCTAATGACCCAATTCCCGGATGCAACCGGCAACTGGGCAGTTGCCCCGCTTCCGACAGATGCGCGCTGCGCGACCACGATTGCCGGCGACCACCTGGTGATCTTTACTGGCTCCCAGAACAAGGAAGCTGCCTGGAAATGGATCGAGTTCATTTCGCGGCCCGAGACGATGATTCAGTACAACGTCGGCACACCCGATTATCCCAGCGCCCTGCTTCCCCCGCGCCAGTCGCTTCTGGATGACCCGACCCTCTATGAGACCCGGGACTACATGCAGGGTTTCAAGGACAACCTGCAGTGCGCATACGTCCCCGAGGCCGATCAGCCGAGATATTACGAAGCCCAGCAGATCCTGGGTGAGGCCCTCGGACGCGCTTTCTACGGTGAGATCGACGGTCCTACCGCCGTGATCGAATCTGCCGTGGAAGCCGAAGCTTTGTTACAGGAAGAGTAAACCTCCTTCTCCTCATATCGTCGAACCCTCCCTTTTCAGCCATGGCTGGAGAGGGAGGGTTGAAGAAGGGGATCTGGCAGGAAGACGGCAAGTAACCGAGAAAGGAAAAGCATGGCCGTAACTGATCTATCTACATCTCAACCGCGCTCAAGCCGTTGGCGCGAGACACTCCGACAGGTTCGCAAGAACTGGTCGGCATACCTGTTCCTCGCGCCTGGCCTGATCCACTTTATGATTTTCACTCTGTTCGCTGTGAGTTTCGCCTTCTACATCAGCTTCCATGAGTGGAACATCATCCGGCCAGAGAAGCCCTTTGTAGGTCTGGATAACTACATTCGCCTCATCGGGGACACACGCTTTCACCGCTCGGTTATCAACACCTTCACGTTCATGATCGGCGTGCCGCTGAACCTGATGTCAGGCCTGGCTGTCGCCCTGCTGTTGAACACGAAGGTCCGCGGTCAGGCCTTGTTCCGCACGATGTTCTATATTCCGGTCGTCACACCCTTGGTGGTCTCGTCCATCATCTGGAAGTGGCTCTACCAGGGAGATTACGGCCTGTTGAATTACTACCTGCTCAAGTTTGGCATCATCCAGGAGAAGATCTTCTGGCTAGCCGACCCCGACCTGGCCCTGCCTGCCCTGATCCTGATGGGAATCTGGGGTGGGACGGGCGCGACCATGGTGATCTACCTGGCAGGCTTACAGTCGATCCCTGAGGAAATGTACGATGCCGCCAAAGTGGATGGCGCCAGTTCGTGGCAGCGCCTGATCTACATCACCATTCCTCTCCTCCGGCCAACCACGTTCTTCCTCCTCATCACCGGCATCATTGGCGCCTTCCAGATCTTCACCGAAGTCTACATCATGACGAACGGCGGACCTCTGAGCCGGACCACAACGATTGGATATTATCTATACGTCAATGCATTCCGTGAACTGGACATGGGATATGCGACGGCGATGGCCTTTGTCTTGTTCGCGATGATCTTCGTTTTCACCCTGATCCAGTGGAAGTATACGCGCGGCGATGTTGAGTATTAGAGAGGAGCAACAAAGTGGCAATTACACGAACTGAAAAAAGTGTCCCCAGGCCGGAATCGATCAGCACTCCTGCCGCCCGTACGATCAAGTGGAGAGAGGTGATCGGGAAGATCATTGTTTACGTGCTCCTCGCGACCGGCGCAGTCATCTTCATCGCCCCCTGGGCCTGGATGGTTTCGGCCTCTTTCCAGCCGATCGGGGAAATCTTCGAATGGCCGCCCAACTGGATTCCGGATACGGTGACCCTCCAAAACTATACTCGTTTTCTCACCGCAGAAGGTTTCTTTCGCTGGGTACTCAATAGCGGTTTCCTGGCGGTTGTCGTATTGCTCATTCAGATGTTCTTCAATTCGATGGCTGCCTACTCGTTCGCCAAGCGCAAGTTTCCGGGCAGGGATGGGCTGTTCTTACTGATGCTTGGCACACTGATGATCCCGGGCCAGCTCTTCCTGATCCCCAATTACCTGATCCTGCTGCGTGCCCCCCTGTTTGGAGGCAATAACCTTCTCGGCGTGGGTGGTCACGGCATGCTGGACTCGTTCTGGGGGATCATTATCCCGTATTCCTTCAGCGTCTGGAGCGTGTTCTTCATGCGACAGTATATGAAGTCTATACCCGACGACCTGCTGGACGCAGCCCGCATGGATGGAGCAAACGAGTTCACTATTTACTCCAGGGTTGTACTCCCGCTCTGCGGCCCGGTCCTGGCGGCGCAGGCGATCTTCACCTTCACCTTCGTCTGGAACGATTTCTTCTGGCCATTGATCGTGACCAGCAGCCCCGAGCTTCGCACACTGCAGCTCGGCCTGGCGCTCTTTATTCTTAAAAACAAGACCGTCTGGGATATCGTCTTTGCCGGCTCGGTGATCTCCACCCTCCCAGTGCTGCTGATATTCATATTCTTCCAGAAATATTTCATCCGCGGTATTGCCCTGACCGGAATGAAGTAGCAGATTCTACGCGGACACAAGATGCAGCCCAAAAAAACCATCGGCACAGAGAAGCTCGTCCTGGACCGCAGAAGTTTTCTACGTCTGTGTGCCGTAGGCGCGGGTGGCGCTGTAATTGCCTCATGTCAGCAGAACCTCACACAGGCCATCGAGACGACCACCCCACTGCCTTCCGCGGCCCCTTCTGTAAAGATCCGCCTCAACAGTGGAGACCAGGATGCCTGGACCTGGGTCAAGCAGATGCAGCTGGGGGTATCG
>DATAKV010000206.1:0-2687 GCA_036261375.1 Anaerolineales bacterium | reverse complement strand
CTGGCGAAAAAATATAATCTGCCGGTCGATCCGGCCGCCCGCATCCGGGATCTGCCAGTGGGGATGCAGCAGCGCGTGGAAATTCTGAAAGTATTGGAGCGCAACGCCAGAATACTTGTGTTGGATGAACCCACCGCTGTGCTCACGCCACAGGAAGTGAATGAGCTGGTCACAGTGATTCGCGGCCTGAAGAAGCTCGGTTACACTATCATCTTCATTACGCACAAGCTGATCGAAGTCATGTCGATCGCCGATCGGGTCAGCGTGATGCGTGCTGGGCAAATGGTCGGCACGAAAAAGGTCTCCGAGACCTCCATTCCCGACCTGGCACGCATGATGGTAGGTCGCGAAGTTCTCCTGCGGGTAAAGAAGAAGGAAATCCAGCGCGGTGACGTCGTGCTCGAAGCCCGCGACATCAGCGTCTCGGATGTGAATGGTCTCGCCGCCATTTCACATGTTTCTTTTCAGGTCCATAAAGGCGAGATCGTCGCCATCGCAGGTGTCAGCGGGAATGGGCAGACCGAGCTGGTCGAAGCAATTTCAGGCATGAACAGCCTGGATGGCGGTGAGATCCTCTTTAAAGGCAGACCCGTGAATAAGGCTTCCGTGGGCCAACGACGCGATATGGGCATGGCCCATATCCCCGAAGACCGCATGGTGGTTGGGCTAAATCTTCAGACCACTCTGGATGAAAACCTGATCGTCTCAAGGTACAACCATTCTGAGTTCAGCAGGTATGGATTCCTGCTGATGAAGACGATCTCCGAATTTGCCGAAAAAGTGGTAAAGGCCTTTTCCATCTCAGCGGCGCGCCCCGGCGAAGGCATATCGATGCTCTCCGGTGGCAACTTACAGAAAGTGGTGGTTGGACGCGAGCTATCCGGCAACCCGGCCTTCATCATCGCCAACCAGCCTACGCGCGGACTGGATGTGGGCAGCATTGAATTCGTGCATAAGACACTAATTGAGGAACGCGATAAAGGCGCAGGCGTTCTGCTCGTCTCTGTCGAGCTGGATGAAGTCATGGCGCTCTCTGACCGCATCCTGGTGCTGTACCGCGGCAGGATCCAGGGCGAACTGAAATCCTCTACAGCCACAGAGGAGGATGTGGGCATCTTGATGGCAGGCGGAACGGTGGAGGATCTAAAACAGCACTCCAAAGACAGGGGGCAGGGTGGCAAACGGGAGGTTCAGGCATGAATAATCCACGCTTCAGTAAACTGCTGGATGCCATCCTTGTGCCCCTGATGGCAATCCTTTCGGGGCTGGTGGTGATGGGCATCCTGATTGTGATCCTGGACAAACCACTTTTGGAATCCTATGCCATTCTTTTTTCCAGAGGATTTGGCTGTGAGGAGTATGGTAACTGCATTTTCATCACGACCCTGGAACGCGCCACCCCGCTCATCCTCACCGGCCTGTCTGCTGTCGTGGCATTCCGGTCCGGGATGTTCAGCATCGGCCAGGAGGGCCAGTATCTGCTGGGAGCAGCGGCCGCCGCCTGGTTGGGGTATGCCATTCACCTGCCTCCAATTTTGCACGCGCTTGTGCTGATCATCGCGGCCATGCTGGTAGGCGCCGCGTATGGCTGGATCCCCGGCATCCTCAGGGTCAAGCTCGGGGTGAATGAATTGCTGGCAACCATCATGCTGAATTCCATTGCCGCCTTGATCGTCGAGTACCTGGTGCAGTTCCCCATGCGTGCCGACGTCAGTGCCACGGCGCATTCCCCGGTCATTGACGCCTCTGCCCAATTGATGTCATTCCTGCCAGGCTCGAAATGGGGCGTGGGATTTGTGATTGCGGTCCTTGCCGTGATCGTGGTTTACATCTACTTATGGCGCACCAAACCTGGCTACGAGCAGCGCATGGCCGGGCAGTCGAAGCGCTTTGCCCTTTTTGGAGGTATACGCAGTGACCGGGCGGCCGTTCGGGCCATGTTGATTAGCGGCGCCCTTGCCGGTCTGGCAGGTGCCATCGAAGTGATGGGCGTCCACCGTCGGATCATGACCGGCTTCTCGGTCGGGCTCGGCTGGGATGGTCTTACATCCGCCATCCTTGGGCAGACACATCCCATCGGGGTGTTCATCGTCGCCATCCTGTTTTCCGGACTCAAGCTCGGTGCACAACTGGGTCTGCAGTTGAATCTGGGAATCCCACGCGAACTGGGCGGCACGATCATCGGGTTCATTGTCCTCTTTGTGGCTGCCGGCAAGCTGTATGAAGAAAGTATTGCTCGCTTCCGGGATTGGCTCACGCGCAGGCGAGTCAGGGACCTGAAAGGAGAGAGCAGCTGAGATGGAAGAATTCTTTAGCGTTTTTACGGTCGAATTGCTCAACAGCGGAATCCGGCTTGCCACGCCGATCCTGTTGGCCGCGCTGGGCGGGGCCATCTGTAATCAGGCGGGAGTTCTCAATCTGGCATTGGAAAGCAAGATGTTACTTGGCGCTTTCGTGGGTATTCTGGCAGCTTACTACCTCGGCAATTCCTATGGCGGATTGCTGGTTGCCATGGTCGCGGGCGGCCTGCTCGGCCTGCTTTTTGCCTTCCTCTATCACAAGTACAGGGTTGACCTCGTGATCATGGCCATTGCCTTCAACTTGATCATTGTGGAGCTGACCGTTTTTGTGATGCGTGCCATGTTTGGCAACGTCGGCACCTGGTCCGATCCCAGCATTGTGCGCAT
>DATAKV010000192.1:0-5097 GCA_036261375.1 Anaerolineales bacterium | reverse complement strand
AGCGGCCTGACCGGTGCCCAGGCTGCCCAGCGGCTGATCTCGACCGGCAATCTGTATGGCGTCCAGGTCGCCCCCACAGGCGGCCAGCTCAGCGACCATTATGATCCGCGCAACAAGACGCTCTTTCTCTCGCAGGGTGTCTATGAAAGCCCCTCGGTCGCCGCGGTGGCCATTGCCGCACACGAGCTGGGACATGCGCTGCAGGATGCCGAGGACTACTTCCCGATGCAGATCCGCACCTTCCTCGTGCCGGTGGTCAACATCGGCTCGAACCTGGGCTGGATCCTGATCATGATCGGCCTCGTTTTGAATGCGACCAACCTTGCCTGGCTGGGCGTGCTCGTCTTCTCGGGAGGCGCCGTGTTTGCCCTGGCGACCCTGCCGGTGGAGTTCAACGCTTCAGCGCGTGCCAAGGAGCTGCTCTACGCGACCGGCATCATCCAGACCGAGGAAGAACGGCGCGGCGTAAACGCGGTTCTCAACGCTGCCGCGATGACCTACGTGGCCGGCCTCATCACCGCGGTACTGCAATTGCTGTACTTCGTCTTCCTGGTCGGCGGCCGCCGCAGGGATTAGATTTGTTTGGAACAGGCTGAATTGCCGGCTCTGGAAAGGGCCGGCAATTTTTTTATTCTTCCCACGTGTATAATCCTGCTGCAATGCGGAAAATCGTCTTCATCATCGTGCTGTTCCTCGGGGCGGCTTTCATTTATCTCAGTTTTAGCGAGCTCGAAAGCGTCGTGGAAACCCTGCAGCGGGGAAATTTCTGGTTCATCCTGCTGGCGATCCTGATCCAATTGGCCTGGTTTCTGGTCGCGGGGCTAAATTACCAGTCATTGTATACTCTGCTTGGCATGCAGGAGTCGGTCCGTAAGCTGGCGCTGTTGTATGCCTCGGCCAATTTCGTCAACACGATCGCGCCCAGCGCCGGGGTGGGCGGGATGGCGGTCTTCATCGGCGCCGCCAGCCGGGACGGCCATTCGGTCGGCAAGGTGACGGTGGCAAGCATGCTGTGTCTCTTTCTGGATTATGTCGCGTTCCTCGGTGTGCTCACCCTGGGACTGGTCGTCCTCTTCCGCCGTAATGACCTGGACCCGAGCGAGATCGGCGCATCGGCAGTCCTATTCGTAATCGCCGCGTCGCTGGGATCCCTTCTGTACCTGGGCTCGCAATCAGGCAAGGCGCTGGGCAACGCGCTGGCCTGGCTGGCGCGCCTCGTCAACCGCTTGCTGCAGCCGTTTATTCACCGTGAGTACCTGAGCGAGGAGCGCGCTCATGAGTTTGCCAATGAACTGGCCAGAGACCTGGCCGCCCTTCCCCAGCGGCCGCGCAGCTTTATCCTGCCGTTCCTTTATTCGCTGGCCGGCAAGAGCCTGTTGATGGGCATTCTGCTGCTTGTGTTCCTGGCGTTCAAAGTCCCCTTTTCGGCGGGGACGATCATCGGCGGCTTCGCCATCACCTATTTGTTCCTGATCGTCTCGCCCACCCCTTCCGGAATCGGCATCGTGGAAGGTGTCATGCCGCTGGCACTCTCCTCCCTGCGTGTGCCCTGGAGCCAGGCAGTGATCATCACCCTGGCCTACCGCGGTATCACCTTCTGGATCCCCCTGAGCATCGGCGCGGTCGCCTTCCGGATGCTGGAGAGGGAAAAAAGATGAAGAATCCTCGCCTGCGTTCACGCCCTAGTGTTTAAACCATGCCTCTTGTCACCCTTTTAGAGTACTGGAAGCGCGATCCCGAAACCGCCCCAAACCTCGTGGCCTGGCAGACCCTGCCCCCGCGTCCTGCCCAAACCCATCCCCTGCCGGACGCTCTGCCCGATCACGTCAAAAAGACCCTGTTTGCCTCCGGCATTCATACTCTTTACTCCCACCAGCTCGAAGCCTGGACCCATACTCGCCGCGGTGAAAACATTATCCTCTCCACCGGCACCGCCAGCGGCAAGACGCTCGCCTACAACATGCCGGTCTTCGCTTCCTTATTGCAGGATCCAAACGCCCGCGCCCTCTACCTCTTTCCGACCAAGGCTCTGGCACAGGACCAGCTCTCGAACCTCCTGTCCTACCAATCAGAAATCGTCAATCTAAAATCGTCAATATATGACGGCGACACTCCTCAAAAGGACCGCTCTGCCATCCGCAAAAACGCCCGCATCGTGCTTTCCAACCCGGATATGCTGCACACCGGAATCCTACCGCATCACACCAACTGGCTCGATTTTTTCAGTAGCTTGAAATATGTGGTCATCGACGAAGCCCATACCTACCGCGGCGTCTTTGGCTCGCACGTCGCCAATGTGCTCCGCCGGCTGAAGCGAGTGGCGGAGTTCTACGGCGCGAGGCCGCAGTTCATCCTGGCCTCGGCGACCATTGGAAATCCGCAGGAGCTGGCCGAACGGCTGGTCGAAGAACCGGTCCACCTGATCGACGAAGACGGCTCGGCGCGTGGACCGCGTCATTTCATCCTCTACAACCCGCCGATCACCGATCCTTCCCTCGGTTTGCGCAAGAGCTCCGTCCTCGAAGGCGTCCGCCTGGCCCAGGACCTGCTGCGTCAGGATGTGCAGTCGGTCATTTTTGCCCGTTCCCGGCGAACCGTCGAGATCATTCTCACGTATCTACAGGGAGACCTGCAATCGCAAATCGGCAATCAAAAATCGAAAACCGCCAATCCCATCCGCGGCTACCGTTCCGGCTACCTCCCCAACCAGCGCAGGGAGATCGAAAAGGGATTGAGAGAAGGCACCGTCCGGACCGTGGTTGCTACGAACGCCCTCGAGCTGGGCATCGATATCGGCGGGCTGGGCGCGGCGATCCTCGTCGGCTATCCGGGCACCGTCGCTTCGGCGCGGCAGCAGGCGGGGAGGGCGGGACGCGGCCTCGAATCCGCTGCGGCGGTCATGATCGCCTCCGCCAGTCCCCTCGACCAGTTCCTCGCCCACCATCCCGAGTATTTCTTCGAGCGCTCACCCGAGCAGGCACTGGTCAACCCCGACCATCTGCTGATCCTGCTCGAGCACCTGCGCTGCGCCATGTTCGAGCTGCCCTTCCAAAAGGGCGAAGGGTTTGGCTCACTCCCCGCCGAGGTCATCGAGGAATATCTGCAGTTCATGATCTCCAACAACGAGGCCCACCAGTCTCATGATAAGTATTTCTGGATGGCCGACGAGTATCCCGCGGCGACCATTTCATTACGCTCCGCCTCCCCAAAGGGCGTTGTCCTGCAGACGACGATCGACGATCGGCCGCGGACTATTGGCACCGTCGACGGCGAGAGCGCCTTATGGATGGTGCATCCCGGTGCGATCTATCTGCATGAAGCGCAATCGTTCTTTGTGAAGGATCTGGACATCGAAGAGCATGTCGCCCATCTCAATCCCATCCAGAGCGACTATTACACCGAATCTCTGCGCAGCACCGAAGTGACCGTGCTATCGGAGTCTGCTCAATCTGCCGTCACCGGCGGTGAAAAGAAATGGGGGGAGCTGCAGGTCACGACCCAGGTAACCGGCTTCCGCAAGCGCCGCTGGTACACCCATGAAAGCCTGGGGGAGGAGCCGCTCGATCTGCCGCCCACAGACCTGATGACGACCGGCTACTGGGTATCGCTTTCCGAGGCGACGGTGACGCGTCTGCGCGCAGCCGGCGCCTGGACCAATGACCCGAACGACTACGGCCCCGACTGGCCGCGCATCCGTGACCGGGTCCGCACCCGCGACAAGTACACCTGCCAGGTCTGCGGCGCAGTGGAAGCGAACCGCCAGCATGATGTCCATCACAAGGTGCCGTTCCGGGCCTTTACATCCCTTGTCGAGGCCAACCGCCTCGACAACCTGACCACCCTGTGCCCCTCCTGCCACCACAAGGTCGAGCAGAACGTCCGCATGCGCAGCGGGCTCTCGGGCCTGGCCTATGTACTGGGCAACCTCGCGCCGCTCTTTTTGATGTGCGATGCCGGGGACCTGGGGACACATGTCGAGCCGGTCGAGAACAAATCCTTCGGCCAGCCGGCCATCGTGATCTACGATGCCATCCCGGCCGGGATCGGCTTCAGTGAAAAACTCTATGAGTTGCACGATGAACTGGTCGCCCGTGCCATCGAGCTGGTCGGCAGCTGTGCCTGCACGGACGGCTGTCCCTCCTGCGTGGGACCCGGCGGCGAGAACGGCTATGGCGGCAAACAGGAAGCGCTCGAGATCCTGAAGGAATTAACGTTTTCGGTTGAAGATTAAGGGTTCCGTTCCCCCGGCTCATCCCCCAACTGCTCGATGAGTTTCTGAAGCGTTTCAAGCAATCGTTTCATCCTCTGCGCTGCTTCGTCAAATCGATCCTGGTTGCCCGCTTCCTCCCAGATCTCCATACTCGTGACCGCGAATTCGGCGCTCTGCAACCAGAAGCCCAACTGTTTTCCGAGCCTGGCGTCCTCATTCAGCCGGTGCATGTGCCTGCGCAGGATGGCGCGCAGGAGCTCCAGCTCTTTTTCGAAATCCTCCGGATCGGAGGGGGCGGGATCGGTGTTCATGCGAAGTTTTCTCAGCGGTGAGGGAAGAGGCCACCCGGGCGCTGGAAAGTAGTATAGGACAGATCGGTTGCACGTACAACCTTTTCAAGGCCCAGTTTGGGAAATTGGATGGATGAGAGGTCCTGCAAATTCGCTGCCTGGCGGGACTGAGGCCTATAAAATGGTCAGCGTGACGCGACTCGGCGAGCGCAACCCCCCGGTCCGCTGCATGCACTGAACTACATCTCTCGTACACCCCGCAACAATCAAGTTTGGATCACGGAGTCACAGAGACACTGAGGAAAATCGAGTTCTGTGGCTTTGTGGGTCCGTGGTTCGCTGGTCACGCCCCCTGGAGACTCCAAAATTTGTGCGTGTCCATATCAGGGGTTGTTGTGAAGTGGTACCAGTGGCCGAATCCTTAAGTTTGGGGGGTCTTATGTTTATGGAACGGCGGCCGATGGATCAGGAGTCAGGCTGCCTGTGGCAATATCGAACCGGTAAGGGCTGCCATCCTGGTTGACCTGCAGGGTCCCGTCCTCAGGCCAGCCGATCAGCATCAGGAAGCGCGGGTCGCGGTCGGTCAGGATCTGCTCT
>DATAKV010000191.1:0-2948 GCA_036261375.1 Anaerolineales bacterium | reverse complement strand
AAAGGCGTTCCTGGGCCCATTGCTCCTCAAGTTTTTCCATTTTTTGAGCACGGGCCTTGTTACGACGTTCTTCCTCTTCCGCTTCCTGCAACGCCTGTTGGGCTTTTTCCTCTTCTCGCTTGCGCTTCTCGTCGAGGGCATAAGAAGTCATGGCTCCCATCATTGCCGCGGCTGCTGCGCCCCATAAGACGCCAGACTCCTGAGGGGTTGCATTTGGAGCAGTTTCATCCAGGGTGCCGATCTCAGTTGTGCTCTCCGATGCACCGGAAACCGACCCAAATACAGACTCAAACCAATCCTCCACATTGTTCTGTGTAGGAGTGACCCGCAGTGTAGGGATAGTTCCAGGCGTGGGTGTCGAGAGCGGGTTCGGCTCAGGGGTAGCGCCAAAGTCCAGACTACGGAGGTCTGGGTCGAGACAACGGTTGGAGAGGCTGTGGGAATAAAGGTCGCTGTCGGAGTGAATGTTGGACGGGCCGGAGGCTGGGGTGTGGAGGTAGGACCGGGTGGGAGAATTGTCAGAAGGACTTTGATCGAAGCGGTTCCAATCGTTGAATGTCCGAGTTGATCTGTGGCCGTTAGCTTCAGATCGTATGTGCCAGCAGGAGCCTTGGTCCCGTCGCCAAAGCGGCGGTCCCAGGTGAACTGCAGCGGGAACTGTGCTTCATCAAGCTGGATGATCCTTGAAGGCCAGCGGCCTTCAGGATCGCTGATCTCGACGAGGACTTCCGTAAGCCCGCTGTGGTCGTCCCATACATCCAATGTGACGGTATCCCATTGGAACCAGGCGGCCGGCAGGTTGACCGACGGAGGCCGGTTATCGACCCCGGTCTTCAGGCTTTGCTGGAAGACAAGCCCGGCATGATCGCGGGTGCGAAGCAGGATTTCCTGCATCCCACTCGAGGAGTTAAGCGTGTTCCATATATAACTCCAGGAATCAGCGCTTTCGAGTGCCTGCCAGGTACTTCCGCCATCGAGGGAGATGTCCACGCTGGATAATCCACTGCCCTCATCGCTCGCTGTACCACTCAGAGTCACAGTGTTCTTAACCCAGGCAGGGAGTGTGGTATCGACCTGTAGGGAGGGAAGAAGCGTATCTACTTTTACGCTCTCTTCCAGAGAATAAGTCAGGCCCGCTTTATCGCGAGCATGAAGCTGGACGGTGTGTTGTCCATCGCTTAGGTTGAGCGCTTCTGAGTAGGATGTCTCGGAGTCTTCGTTCAGGATGTAATTGAATGCGTCAATACCGGATCCGGGAGCGGGGTCGGAGGCTGAGGCGGAGAGAGTGACATTCGAGATGAACCAGCCGTCCTCTCCGGGCGTCCCGCTGATGCTTCCGGCGATCTGTGGTGGGCGGGAATCCACCTTGTAGTTTCGATCCTCCTGCGTACCTAATCCTGCCTGATCTTCCGCCCAAAATGAGAGGGTATGTATTCCATCTTCAAGTAACAGCGACCCGGAATAGGCCGTCCACACATCGTTATTGAGGCTGTATTCAAACACAGCCATGCCTGAGGTCTCATCGGCGGCTGAGGCGGAGATGCTGAGAGGCGTTGTGTACCAGTTCTCGATCCCTACTGTTCCGGAAGCATGGATCGCGATGGACGGGATGACTCGGTCCAACAGGAAGGATCGGGATGAGGTGGCCGTGAGACCCGCCTGGTCGACCGCCCGCAGATCGATCGTGTGATTACCTTCTGGCAGGGTTAACGTACCCGCTGACGGGAAAGGAGTCCAACTGCTGTTGTCCAGGTTGTATTCAAAGACAGACAAGCCCGAACCAGGCGCCGGGTCAGAGGCCGAGGCATTGAGCGCGGCTTCGGTGTACCAGTCATTGGAACCGCCTGTGCCACTGATCGATGCAGCAAGGACAGGGTTTTGGGAATCGATGGAGGCGTTCTGCGTAAGAGTGCGAACGTTGCCGGCTTGATCACGTGCGGTGAGGGACAGGGTGTGCATTCCGTCACCGTTCACGGGGATGGATGCACAGGATGACAGAGGAGTCCCATCCAGCGTGCAGGTAAAACTTGCCAGCCCGGACCCGGGGATGGAATCGGATGCAGCACCGTTCAATGTAACAGGGCCGGTGTACCAGCCATTTGAGCCTGCTGTACCGGTCAGTGTGCCGGTTATGGTGGGCTGTTGCGTATCGACTTTTGCACTCCACGTGCCCATCAGGGATGTGTCGGTAAACGATGAAAACGCCCAAAAGGTCAGGTTGTTTGCCCCTTCGACCAGAGGAACATTACAGCTCGAGCCGGAACAGGCAAACGTTTGGCCGTTGCGTGTCCCTTCGATGGCGAGAATACTATGCCCCACTACCGGTTCGCTCCCGATCAGGGAGATGTGAGGAGCCGTGATACACCAGCCGTTATTGAGAGTGCAGTTTTGCAGTGTGCTGCTGATCGTGGCAGGGGGATACGTGGTTGTGACCTGTTTCGGTATCTCGTCCCTTTCCCAATACTTCTCATGAAGAGCCTGATTGGAACAATTCCGAGGAGGCTCACTGGGATAATCTCTCCAGGGTCTGCTTTCATTGGAGCAGGACCATTCGTTTACCTTGTGATAGAGGTAATCGTCTTTTGAGGAGACATACTGGCATTCCAACAGCACAATCTTGCAAGCATTGATGGTTTCCGTCACTGTCCGTTGGGGACCGATATACTCTGCCAGGACGGGAGTAACGCTTACCAACGAAATCAGAATTACGATGAAGTATGTGAATTTTCTGCGACTGATATGTATGAGACTGGCTGGCTTCCGCATGCTGTGATGACTTTCTTGCTACAATGATGTTGTGAAGCGTCCGGATTGTATACGCAGATGCTGTATATGCAGCCTTCATTTTTGTTGGGAGGCATTACAGCTATGAAAATGCGAGTGAGTTTGTCGGAATAAGGGGAGTCGAAAGAAAACGCGGCCTGCGATACAGTGATTCGCAGGCCGCG
>DATAKV010000186.1:0-6314 GCA_036261375.1 Anaerolineales bacterium | reverse complement strand
CCGTTCACAGCCGCATCGGTGATGTATTCGAAGCGGAGCTGGACTTTTTGTCCGGCAAACTGGGAAAGATCCACCTGCTCCTGGATCCAGCCATTCGACTGACCTGTATAGGACCAGCCAAACGAGGCACCGGTCGGGTTGTAGTCGGTGCCGGAGGGAGTGGTGAGAAGCTGCCAGGTCTGCCCATCGGTGGAGGCGGCCAGGTGCAGGTAATCCCAATCCTTTTCGATATCGTACCAGGTCCAGTAGCTAATCTCGATCGGTCCATCCACAGCGCTAAAATCGAACTCCTGGGTCAGGGTCATATTGGATTCGTTGCCCTTATTCGACCAGAAGGCATGACTGCCGGAGTTCGGATCGACAGGCAGCAGGCTGGTAACGGTGGAACCGCTGAAATTCAGCGTAAAGTCCCCGGCACAATCGATGGTGTAGTAGTCGATGCCATACTGGTTGACGTTACTCGCAAATGACTGCGGACAATTGGAGATGATTTCTTCCTCATCCGGAAAGTATTTGGGGGCTTCGGGATAGTTATGGTACGTGTAGCGGCCGTCTCCAACATTTTCATCCATCAGATATAACGTGGCAGCCCAGTCCATAAATACTTCATCGGCAGTGATTCCTTCGCCCGTCTGTGGATCGGTGATGTTAAGCTGGGCCAGGGTATCGTCCACGCTGGGCAGGTCATTTTCGGGGTTGTTCGTGAGCGCCTTGGTGGCTTCATCACCAAAACGGTCGAGGAAATAGGCAAGGTACAGGAAGCTCTGTCCGTAGTGGCGGCTGAAATCCGGTGAGGAATTATCCGCCCAGGAATTCAGCTGCAGGTCAGGATCCTGGACATACGCCCAATCGGAAGAGCCCTCAGCATACCCGTTCAGGAAGGCGCCCACCTCTGCGAAGCCCTCCGTCATCCAGGTTGCATCATTGCGGTCAGAGGCGTCCTGGATCATGTGCACAAATTCATGGGCCAGGGTGGCGTATGCATATTCATCGTCCAGGGGCTGTCTGTTGGTCATCACATACGTTTCGTGGCCGTTCGAATACTCATTGATCAGAGGATTGTAGCTGTCTGACGAGCTGAAGTATCCACCAATATTCTGGCCCAGACCGCCGGCATATAGAACATAGATACGCGGGTCGTTATCCACGCCCGGGTTAGCCTCACTGCCGAAAAATTCACGGTTGGTGGGATAGATCTCGTTCTCGAAGGCGTCCATAAGCCGTTTTACATCGGCTTCGTTGTACTCAGAGCCATCCTCCGCCCAAAAATAAGAGTGGGGCGTGGCGTACACCAGGGTGAAATCTCCCTGGCGGTGTTCGACGCTATCGCTGTTGACGATCCAGAACTTTTCCCGATCCCCTACCTGGTATTGCTTGGCAGGCACGGTCCTGGATACGTCACACAGCCCTCTCAGGCGGCAAGCCATTTCATACGGATCGTTCTCAGGCACATTCGTCTGCTCGAGAGTCTCGAGGGTGGTATCTACAGCTTCATTGACAGGCGGACGCACAAGTTCCGGCGTCGGCTGAGGCGTCACCGGGTCGAACATGGGTGTCATCAATGACGAGAGGTCCGGGACTTCCTGAACGGTCCTGTAGATGACGGCCCCGGCTCCCACAATTAGGACACACGAACAACATACAAGGATTGCAACGATGGCCCCCACGATCTTTGGCACCGATGATTGGCTGTTATTTTGCATAAATTACACTCTCCTGAAAAGTTTCAACCATCTTAATGGGAATGGATAAATGCATGATGAGCGACAAAAAGCGGGAGCAGTTTCATCGACTGCTCCCGCCTGGTTTACGCCTCAGCGTGCTGCGGGGATTTCTTGCTCACCGGTTCCGAAGTATGGAAGACAAGCTTGTTCTTCTCCTCATCCACATCCACTTCGACGGTGACACCGTTCTTGTGTTTGCCGCTTAGCAGCTCGACCGACATCGGGCTTTCCACAAATTTCTGGATCGCCCGGCGCAGGGGACGTGCGCCGAACGCCGGATCGTATCCTGCCTTGGCGAGCCACTTGCGGGCTGCATCGGTCAGGACGACCGTGATGTTGTACTCGCGCAGGCGATCCTGCACTTCCTTCATCTGCAGATCCACGATTTCCTCCATCTGTTCCACCGACAGGGGCGAGAACATGATGATCTCGTCGATGCGGTTGAGGAATTCGGGCCGGAATGCGCCCTTGAGCGCCCGTTCGATCTTGTCGTGGTTCTCACGATCCTCATCCGAGGACTTCGGCTGGAGGAAACCCAGGGTGCCTCCCTTACGTACATATTCGGTGCCGAGGTTCGAGGTCATGATCAGGACCGTGTTGCGGAAGTCCACAACATTGCCCTGTCCATCCGTCAGCCGTCCGTCGTCCAGGATCTGAAGCAGAGCATTCCAGACTTCAGGATGGGCCTTCTCGATCTCGTCGAACAGGATGACCCGGTACGGACGCCTGCGGACGGCTTCTGTTAACTGGCCGCCTTCCTCATACCCAACATATCCGGGAGGCGCCCCAAAGAGGCGGCTTACGGTGTGCTGTTCGCGGTACTCGGACATATCGATGCGCACCAGTGCATCTTCATCGTCGAACATGAACCAGGCAAGAGCCTTGGCCAGTTCGGTCTTACCTACACCCGATGGCCCGATAAAGATGAACGAACCGATCGGTCGTGCCGGATCCTTCAAGCCGGAGCGGGCGCGGCGGATGGCATCGGAGATGGCATGGATCGCCTCCTCCTGGCCGATAATGCGATCGTGCAGGCGTGCTTCCATGTTCAGGAGCTTTTCCGACTCGCTTTCCATCATCTGGGTAAGCGGGATGCCTGTCCACTGGTTAACGACCGAGGCGATATCGTCCACATCCACCACCTCGTCGAGCTGGTGTTCGGATTCCCATTTATCACGCTTGCTGTGGTATTCCTCTTCGAGCCGCAGGCGCTCGGATTTCTTCTTGGCGGCCAATTCGTAGTCACGGTTCAGGCCGGCCTGTTCCTCCTCGGCATGCAGTTTTTCAACGTCGGTTTTCATAGCCTTGAGATCGGGCGGCATGGAATACAGTGCCACCCGCAGTTTGGCGGCGGCTTCATCCATCAGGTCGATGGCCTTGTCGGGCAGGCGCCGGTCGGTGACGTAGCGGTCTGCCAGGCGGGCCGCGGCCACCAGCGCTTCATCCGCAAAGCGGATCTGGTGATGGGCCTCATAACGATCTCTTAAGCCATGGAGCATTTTGATCGTATCTTCCACGGTCGGCTCTTCGACATAGATCGGGGCAAAACGGCGTTCGAGAGCCGCATCCTTTTCAATGTACTTGTGGTATTCGTCCAGGGTTGTCGCACCGATCGTCTGCAGCTCGCCGCGGGCCAGGGCCGGCTTGAGCATGTTGGACGCATCCATGGCGCCCTGTGCCGCACCCGCACCGACGACCGTATGCAGCTCATCGATCATCAGGATGATCTCGCCCTGGGCACGCTGGACCTCTTCGATCACAGCCTTAAGACGCTCCTCGAACTCACCACGGAAGCGGGATCCGGCAATCATCGCGCCCAGATCGAGTGCGACTACCTTTTTTCCGCTCAGGATTTCGGGTACATCATTATTGGCGATCTTCTGAGCCAGACCTTCTGCGATTGCGGTCTTGCCAACCCCTGCTTCACCGATGAGCACGGGATTGTTCTTCGTGCGGCGGGAGAGGATCTGGATCAGGCGCAGGATTTCGTTATCCCGTCCGATCACGGGATCGAGCTTGCTTTCACGTGCCAGCTGAGTCAGGTCACGCGAGTATTTTTCGAGCGTCCGGTACCTGGACTCGGCCGCGGGGTCGGTAATGCGCTGCCCGCCGCGCAGGTCCTGAATGGCTGCATATACGCGCTCGCGTGTCAGACCCGCCGACTCGAGAATACGGGAAGCGGGCGTATTCCGTTCGGCCAGGATGGCGAGAAAGATATGCTCGGTGGAGACATATTCATCCTTGAGACGATTGGCTTCCTCATTGGCGAGATCGATGAGCCGCTTCACGCGCGGTGTGATAAAGATCTGACCCGCGCCTCCCACGCCAAAGATGGTGACCTTGGGCGTGTTCCGCAGCGTGGAATCCAGGCGCTCCACAAGGGCGTCGGGGTTCGCATTCAATTTTTCGATGATCTCGATGATCGTGCCCCCGGGTTGTTGTATCAGGGCCAGCAGGATATGTTCCGTATCCATCTGATTGTGCCCGTAGTTTTGTATCAGCTCGGCTGCCCGTTGAGCAGCTTCTCTTGCACGTTCGGTAAATCGTTCAAACTGCATCATCTTCTATGTCCTTTCATCAAGTTCAAACGCGCTATGACGATTCTATAAAGCGCCATGGTGTCGGTACTTTTCTGCCAATAATCACCAGACGGAGGGAGTAAAGTTCAAATGTAGATCTTGGGTATTCCTTGTTGAGAGCGAGTTCTCGTTTTTCCAGTAAAGAACGTTTCCAGGCCTTTTCGACTTTATTTTCCAGTTTAAATGAGCTTGCTCCACTCCCATGTTCACTAAAAATGACCCTTGGGTCTCGTCGATACAGGCATTATAACAAAAGCACTCCGCCCCAGTGTCAGCCGGGTGTAAGAGGACTATTAGATTCAGGTATATTTCCAAGATTCTCTGTTCTGGTCCGGATGCAGCGCTCAAGCAGCCTCCGTCCAGGCGATCCACGCCCACTCGCGAACTTCTTCGTCGATCTCGCCCGGATCACGCAGCTCCAGATGGTGGACCAGACGTCCGGGCCGCGGCTCGACGATCTCCTTCCAGCGAATGGATGCATCCCTGAAGGGCAGGGCAACGGTCAGGACCAGTGGAGCGACCCTGCCGCGGACATACCTTCCCGGTATCCAGGCCCAGGCGAACGCCCGGCGCCGGTAGAACGCAACCTGGCTTTTCGTCACCTTCATATCTACCCCTTCGAACGTTTCGATCACCCTTAGCAGAGACTCGAAAAGCCGCCTGGCTTCGTCGTGTCCGGCGAAGTACTCATCGAGTGTCATTGTGGAACCTGCTCTGGAGCCGTTCGCAGAAAGCGACGATCCTGTCCGCCGGTACAGCTTCTTCAGGTGCCACCTTCAGTAAGGCAAAGCTTTTCCCGCCTTTCAACTCGTCCGGCAGGTCGGGTGGCCTGGCAAACACATGCATATGGATATGTCGAAAATGCTCCATCTCTGCATAACAGGAGATATATTCCTTCTCGCAATGCAACTCCTCGAACAGGAAACGGGTCAGCCTGGACTGAAGAGCTCCAAGCTCGGCAAACTCATCCATAGTCAGCTCATGCAGTGCTTCAGAATGCCGCTTCAAAACAATGACCAGCCAGCCGATCACCCGGACCGGGTAGGCATGCTCCACCAGCCAGTATTTTCCCTCGAAAATCGTGGGGCCGGGGGAGATTCTCCTTTCACCGGAATTCGATTTGCAGGTCCAGCATTCCATGCTGAGATTATACGCTCCTGAGACATAAATAAAGGAGCTATTGATCTGTATTAAGTCTGGAAAGACTCCGAATTTCCTGCCTCAATGCACCGATCTCCTCCCGCAGCGCCGCAAGCTCTCCGGACCCAGCCAGTTCTGCTTCCACATTATCTGCATCGCGGCCAACAAAAAAAGTGGCCAGGGTCGCCGTGACATAGCCGAAGATGGCAAAGGCGTACAATGAGAGTATAAAGGCCAGAACACGCCCCTCCAGGGTTTGCGGCCAGTATTCCGAGCCAAGGGTGGTCATGATCATCGCGGTCCACCAGACTGCTTCGCCATAATCGCCCAGGCCGCCGGGGATTTCATTCTCGAAAGCAAACATCCCGGCGGCGCCGGCGAAAACAACCAGTACAGTGAGCAGAACCACATAGCCGAAGCCCCGTCTTTCCAGGGTGGCACGCAGGGCACGCATACCGCGATTCAGAGAGCTGACCACTCGGAACAGGCGCAGCCCCCTCCCAACGCGGGCCAGTCGTAGCAGCCGGGCCACGCGAAAGATGCGGAAGATGCGCAGCGCGGGTACCAGCAGCGAAAGGGCGGTCAGCCAGTTGTTTTTGAGGTAGACGGACTTGCGCGGCGCAAGAGTGAATTCCACGGCAAAATGTAGGATGAATATGACCCAGATGACCGTCCCAATGACTTCGAACGCCAGGTTTTCACCCAGGATCAGCTCTCCAACCAGCAGGGCCAGCCAGATAAAGGCCAGCACAAGCATGGGTGTCTCCAGCCAGTCCTCCAGACGCTGGAGAAGCTCAACACGCTCCCTTTCCAGCGCTTTCTCATCCGGGGTTTCAGGATCCTGCTTGTGGTGGATATTGGGGTTGCTCAT
>DATAKV010000167.1:0-2023 GCA_036261375.1 Anaerolineales bacterium | reverse complement strand
ATCAGCGTCAAGTACACGGCTTTCGTCGTCCCGCTCACCTGCGGCCTGCTGCTTTTACTCCGGCAGCCATTTGTCAGATCGGTGGCAAGGGCGGCACAATTCAGTGCCATTGCCCTGCTGACCGCTCTCCCCTATTATGCTCGCAATGCGCTCCTGATGAGTAATCCGTTCTACCCGTTCGTCTTCGGCGGGCGCTTCTGGGATGACTTCCGCGCCGCCTGGTATGCCGATTCCGGCACCGGCATCGGGTGGGATGCGGCCCGGCTTCTGCTCCTGCCTGTCAACACACTCCTTGGCTATCAGGATGCGAACTTCTTCGACGGGCGGATGGGGCCGCTCTTCCTGATCCTGGCCCCGGTTTCGATCTGGATCCTGGTCTCGCGTACGCCTCGGGACTCTGCCGAAGGAGTGTCGCTGCTTGCGATCGGCGTATTCTCCATGCTGAGCTTCGGCGCCTGGACGATTGGCGTGATCAACTCGACTGCGCTGTGGCAGGCGCGGCTGCTGTTTCCCGCGTTGGTCCCCTTTGCCATTCCAACCGCCCTCGCCTGGGACTCGCTCAGGGCTTTCGACACATCCCGGCTGCGGATCGGTTACCTGGTCAATGCTTTGATCGCCGTCGTCCTTGTGTTGACCGTGTTCGACCAGGCTGTCTTTGCCCTTCAGCGCAACCCACTGGCTGTGGCTATTGGCGCCCAAAGCCGTGAGCGCTATATCGAGCGGATCAACCCGTCCTATGCCGGGCTGATCCACCTGATGAACGAGCTGCCTGCAGACGCGAAGGTCTACAGTCTGTTCGAGCCGCGCACATACGGGCTGCCGCGCCTCACCCAGCCTGACGCGATCATCGACAACTTCGCTCACGATATGTATTTATATGAAACATCGTCTCAGATCCTCCAGCAGTGGACGTCAGAACAATATACCCATATCATCGTTTATGAGAGAGGGCTGGATTTCATGACCGAATCGGCTTCCCGAAAATTCACACCAACGGTCCAGAAAACCCTGCAGGAAACGCTGGGGCAGCTCAACCTTCTCGCCCAGACTCCCGATCAGGTGTATTCAATCTACGAGATACCATGACAGAAAATCAACCGTCCCCGAACCGTCCATCTTCCGGCAATCTCTTCATCTCGTCCGATGAGCCGCGCCTTCGGGCGGGCTGGCGCCTGCTGATACAGACCCTTTTTCTCCTTCTGATCGGCGGCTGCCTGAGCGTATTCCTGCTCATGATCCTGCTTGCCCTGGATCCGGCCTTGCTTTCGTCGATGGTCGAGCTGCAGCCGGAATACCTGCTGCTCGCCACAGCCGGAGAGGTTATCGCTGTGACACTTTCTGTGTTTCTGGCGAGGCGCTTCCTCGATAAACGGTCCATTGAGAGCCTGGGCTTGAAGCTTGATGGACGGACAATCATGGATATCCTCGCCGGCATTGGGATCACCTTCCTGCAGATGGGTTTGATCTACCTGCTTATGTCTGTGCTCGGCTGGGTCACGTTCGAAGGCTTTGCCTGGGAATTCGATTCTCTGAGTATCGTCCTTGGAAATACGCTGCTTTTCTTCCTGATCTTCGTGGGAGTCGCCTGGAGTGAGGAGCTCCTGTCTCGCGGCTATCATCTGCAGACCCTTGCCAGCGGATTGAATTTGTTCTGGGGAGTTGTCATCTCTTCGGCGGTCTTCGGTGCGCTCCACCTTGGCAACCCCAATGCGACCTGGATCAGTGCGGCGGGGATTTTCCTGGCCGGCCTGTTCTTCGCCTACGGCTATCTGCGCACCGGACAGCTTTGGCTGCCGATCGGCATGCACCTCGGCTGGAACTTTTTCGAGGGCGTGGTCTTTGGTTTTCCCGTTTCAGGGCTGGACATCTACCCGCTGGCGAGGATCCAGGTCTCCGGTCCTGACCTTTGGACCGGCGGCGCATTCGGTCCTGAAGCGGGGTTGATTGTCATCCCGGCACTGCTCGTTGGTACTGGGGTAATCTATTTCTATACTCGGCACCGCAAAGACGAAATAACAGGTAC
>DATAKV010000158.1:0-3340 GCA_036261375.1 Anaerolineales bacterium | reverse complement strand
CATCGTGCCGGGTTGTGCTCGGGTCCATGCCGTCTCCAGATATCATTTCTTTGCTTTCCTCATGTATTTCCATGTTGAGTATATTCCTCCAATTAACAATGTCACAATAACAATCTGTACCAACAAATAGGTAACAAATGTAACAACTTGGGCTATGGTAATCCCGGCCCGAGCCAGCCGGTCACGGAGCTGAGCGCCCAGAGTAGGCTCCCATTTGCTCTGGAGTGGGGAAGCCTCAGAGTGATGGAAACTCGAAAAGAAGGCCTCATCATATGGCACGGGTACCGGGGTGAAATCGTTCGAAATGGCTGTCATCTGTGTGCCGGTTAATTCGATTTCCTGACCGTTCTCTGTCAGCAGGAGCGCATCTCCATCCTTCAGGTAAAGCCAGCCCTTTTGCTCAGGAGAAAACTCAAGAGCAAAGAAGCCTTTCGTCACCAGGATGTCCATCCCGCCGACTTTCAGATACAGCTGACCCGCCGTCGTGTTCCCGCCCCAGACCCAGCCATTTTCGAGCTGGAGTCCTTCCTGGGAACGGGTGTAGACCGTCTCCGGCGGCAGAACGACCTGTCCTTCGCCCCAGGGCAGGATTATCGTTTCCGGCCTGCGGACGAGTGTAAAGTCGAGCTCTCCAATGGATGCATCCTCCAGGCTGACCGCACCTGCCTGGCTGTAGTAGCCGGGCACATCCACAACTACGCTGACTCTTCCATTTTCAAGGCCGGAAAGAGAATATTTTCCGTTCAGCGAATCTACGGTCGTGGTGTCTGTACCGGCTGTGATCCATCCAAAGGGCAGAAGATTGCCCTCATCATCGTAAACTCGGCCTGAGATTGAGCCCGCGGGAATCGCGTCGAACTCGAGGGTGACTTCTGCCTCGGACACTTTCGTCAGGTCGACATCGATGGATTTAGCCTGCATCGATTGCACTCCTGGAACGGCAATAACACGGTATTCGCCACTGGGAATGGGGTCAAAGAGGAATTCGCCATCTGCAGAGGATGTATGATAGGGAACTCCCTCCGGCAGATGAATGGCCCACACATCCAGCGGAATATCCAGCGATATGCCGGTTAATGTTCCCGCAATGCGGCCGCTCTTGACTTCCACGTACACAGTGACCGGCTGGTGCCCAGTTGCTCCCGGCATCAGATCCACAGCGAGCGGCTGGACCGATTCATAAAGGTATCCATTCAACGAAGTGGGCGGAACGGTGATCTCGTAGCCTGTCTTTGCCTGTGAAAGCGCCTCCAGAGACAGGTGGGCTATCCCCTGAGCGTTACTGGTCTGGCGTGAGTAACGGTCCCGCCACTCATATAGAATCGTTTCCGCATGGACCGGAAGACCGGGGAGCCGCTCACCGTTTTTCACATCCACCACCAGAACATCCAGCTCTGCCCTGCCGCTTGTATCGACGGTAAGCCAGCGTTCGTCGATGGCCCGACTGCCATCGGGTGTGCTTGCTGTCACGGTTAGATGAACCCGTCCCTCGGGTAAAGAGGCCTGGCTCTTGAAATCTTCATGACAGGAGGCGCAATCCGGGTCGGCGGCTTTGGCCCCTGCCACGACCGGCGCGCCTCGTGGATTGGCAGCCAGGCTGAAGCTGAAGCTTCCATCCTCAGCAGCCTGGGTGAAAAGCTCTGCCGTCAACGTATCATCGGACCGTACCTCCAGGCGCAAATTTGCGCTGGTTTTGTCTCCCGAGTAAAAAACACGGCCGCTGACAAAGACCGGAGACAGATGATGCCTGCTGGCATACAACGTCTCGCCATTTGTGGGATAGGTGATGACCACCGCCAGGTCGTTCGAAGTAATGGGAACACCGGATGGATCGACCGGTGGAACATAGGAGGTTTCTGAAACGGCCTCTGCAGAACGCGGGAAGGAAGCGCACCAGTTCAAACCGATGCCGTCTGCGTGACAGGCCTCACAACTCATCTGGATCACTCTGGGCGCTCCAAACGTCCCGCGCGGGTGGTGGCAGTCGCGGCAGTCAGAGGAGGTGGATGGCTGAGGCACGGGATTCGAATCCGGGGTGGAGACATCCCATACTCTGGCCGTATTGTCGCCTGCACTGGAGAGCACGAAATGACCATCCGGAGAGAAGGCAACGCCATACACAAAGTCCGTGTGCCCGACAAGGGTGCGGAGCAAACTTCCATTCTCTACATCCCAAAGCTTGACCGTGGTATCCACCGAGCCGGTAGCCAGCGTCCTTCCATCCGGCGAGAAGTCCAGCCCGAGCACGCTGGACTGATGTCCGACGAGTGTAAACTCCGACCGGCCGGAGGCCACATCCCAGATCCGGGCGGTGGCATCGAACGCGCCCGAAGCAAGCTTTTGTCCGTCTGGTGAGAATGCCAGGCTACGGACCCAGTCCTCATGGCCAGTCAGTGTCTTGATCAGGCTGCCGTCCATGAGGTCAAGAAGACGGATGCTGGAATCCTGCAGGCCGACTGCCAGCGTTCGATCATCCGGGGAAAGAGCGAGAACGCGGATCCCATCCTGGTTTTTGATTTCGAATTGAAGAGAGCCATCCCCCACATTCCAGACGCGGATCGAGTCATCGTCTGCGGCGGTGAGCAGGGAGTTTCCCTCTTTTGAGAATGCAATACTTCGCACCCATCTGGTATGACCTTCAAAGGTGCGCACAAGACTGCCGTCTGAGATACGCCAGAGGCGTGCGGTGCCGTCAAAGAGGCCGGCGGCGATCATCTGCCCGTCCGGTGAATAAGCGAGACTGCGTGCCCAGGCATCTGTCTGAAAAAAGGAAATGCGCGATAATGGCTGTGAATGATAGAGTGCAATTCCGGAAGAAAGTCCTACAGCGATCTGTTCTCCATCAGGAGAAACGGCAACTGCCAATCCCTGTTCGTACCCGCTCCGCGACAGCTCGATCACACGGACTGCCAATTCCTGTGCACGTGCTGGAATAACAAAGAACGGCAGCCCGATTAGGACTACCAAAAGCAGCATTGGGGTCAGAAATTTTGATCGCATCTCTTCTCTGGAATTCAATGGGGCGGGTTCATCACCCGCCCCATATGTAGGAAGAACCGAGATTACAGACCGATGTTGACGTGGGTCGCGTAGAAGATGAAGCGTCCCATGACTTCACTGACCAGCACCAGGGCCAGGGCACTGTAGATCAGAGTCGAGAAGGTGCTCTCCTTACCCGGGATGGAGGCATTTCGATACAGATACGCTGCCAGCAGGCCTGCCCCGATGAAGACCAGGATAAGCCGCAGGGCGAGCGTGGATCCAAAGGAGCCCGTCATCAGGTTCAGAGTTTGAACAGCCGCAATCCCCAGGGAGGAAAGGTAGGCCATGTAAAGAGGCA
>DATAKV010000145.1:0-10280 GCA_036261375.1 Anaerolineales bacterium | reverse complement strand
GGTTGGAGGATCGATGTCCAGGACAATTGTATAGTGTTGCACATCGTACCCTCCATTCCCAAGGTTGGGATAGTCAGGAGCGTTGATCCCGGGCGACCCGACGACAGGAACAGGCGTGGGCGTGGAAGCCGTCATCGGAGCAGGCGGTATACAACCGGCCAGGATCGTCACGAACAGAAAAGCAGGCAGGGTCCGGTTAACGGGGGCGCACATTGCTCCTCCATGATTTGTAAAACTATACAGCTATCGAGGAGGAAATACAATCCCCCTGGAAAGAGTCTACTGAGATTCGAAAGCCGATACCCGGTACCAGATGTCCACATGGACCTGGATGGTCTTGCCGTGTTGGATATCCATGTTGAGGCTGGGCTCGGCAGGAGCCGCAGAGCGCGCCTTCATGCTCATCTCCATGGCCTGGAAAGGCATGGGTGGTCGCTCTTCATCGAAGGCATTCTCCATAAAATCATACACGCCCAGAAGACGGACACCCAGGGAGGCCGCGACCTTTTCTGCTTTTGCCTTGCCTCTTGCCATAGCAGCCTCCAGGCCCCTCTCACGGGCCTCCTCTTCGGCGTACTTCCATTCAATCCGCTCCAGTGCGGCATTTTTCTGATCTGCAATAAGATCCAGAAGCCCCGGAAGCTGGTCTACATTCTCGGTTGCAATCTTCAGGCGGTAGATGGCACTGGAGGATTTGAGCAGCGTGCCGCTGGCGGTTTCGATATGGACGCTCTGTAACTGGACCGCATCAGGACTCAGCCCGAAGCGGTTCAATTCTTCGACAAGCTGGCTCACCTCCCGCGCCTTCTTCATCGCCTCGTTCCCGCTGACCACGGACGAGCCTTTGACGGTCACGTATAAATTTGCATGCGAGGCAAAGATCTCTTCCTTATGAAATGCTGAAACTTTGATTGTGTCGGGTTTTGAATCCATTATGTACTCCTGATTGGATAACGATAAAGCACAATGAGATGTTCCTTATCCGGCTCTCCCGGCATTGTCTATGTCACCGTCAACTTTTGCCTTGGATATTTCTCATACCGTTTCTCCTCCACCACCCTGCGGATGCGGTCGAAGCCTTCCCAGATATCGGTGAAGGAGATGTAGAGCGGTGCAAATCCCAGGCGGATGTTGTCGGGCGCGCGGAAATCGGGGATCACATTCATCTCTTCGATCATGGCGCGGTTAATCTGATAGCCCTGCTCGTGACGGATGCTGATATGGGAACCGCGCCGGGCGGAGTCACGCGGGGAGCCAAGGGAGAAGCCCAGTGGCGCCAGCAGCTCGTCGGTCAGGTAGGAGGCGTAGTCTGTCATCAGGATGGATTTGGCGCGCAGGGCATCCATCCCGGCATCCAGCAGGGGGGGCAGCGCCTCCTCCATCGCCAGGGTGGAGAGCATCGGCGCCGTCCCCGCCAGGAAGCGCTGGACTCCTTGTGCCGGCCGGTACTCGAGGTCGAATTCAAAGGGATCCTTCTGGCCCCACCAGCCCCAGATCGGTGAAGTCACATCGTCTTGTATCCGTTTGTTCACATACAGGAATGCCGGCGCGCCGGGTCCGCCGTTGAGGTATTTGTAGGTGCAGCCGATGGCGAAGTCGACGTTGCATATATCCAGCTCGATGGGCACGGCGCCCACGGAGTGGCTGAGGTCCCACAGGACGAGCGCGCCTTTGCGGTGAGCCAACTCTGTGATACGCGCCATATCATACAGGTAGCCGCTCTTGAACGTGACGTGCGAAAAGGTGACAAGCGCGGTGTCTTCATGAATTGCTTTTTCGAGAGCAGCCAGATCGGGCGTGATATCGTTGTCGGTCGCCCCAATCCGGACGATCTCATGCCGGTCGCCAAGCAGTCTGACAATTCCCTGGAGTATATACAGATCGGAAGGGAAGTTCAATGTATCCGTAATGATACGCTTTTTGTGGGGCTGCAGGGTCAACGCTGCGGTGGCGAGCTTGAACAGATTAACGGAGGTCTGATCCCCGATTATCACCTGCCCAGACGCCGCGCCGAGCAGGGAGGCGATCTTTTCGCCGATGCGCAAGGGGGCTTCCCACCAGCCCTTGTTCCAGCCGCGGATCAGGTCCGTGCCCCATTCCTGCTCCACGAGCACCTTCATCCGCTCGATCACAGACTTGGGCAGGCGGCCGAGCGAGTTGCCGTCCAGATAAATGAGGTCGGGATCATTCGAGATGAACTGTTCCCGAAAGGGTGCGAGCGTGTCCTGTTCGTCAAGGTGCCTGGCAAACTCCAGGGAAGAAGAGAAATCCACGGAATATGTTTCCTTTCTGGACGGTTGACGGCCCATTCCGTCTCTCTGATTCCTTGTCTATCAGCCTACTTGTTTCCCTGCCTACTTATCTACTTTCTTCCGTTCTATCCTGCTCATCGCATATTCTGCCAGGGCAGTGATGGTCAGGGAGGGATTAACACCCGGGTTGGCAGGCATGACCGAGCCGTCGACAACATACAGCCCGGGATAATTGTAGACTTGAAAATCAAGATCGATCACCCCTTCGTGGTCGTTCCTCCCAAAAGGGACACCTCCCATCAGGTGGGCGGTCGTGGGGAAGTTGAACAGGCTGTCGGTGAAGGCTGCCTGGGCGATCCCATTTGTATTTTGAGCCAGCCGGCGGGTGACATAGTTTCCGGTCGCGATCTGCTTCGGTGGGGCATTACTTGGATCGGGACGAAGAACAAGCCCCCGGCGAAAGAAGGTGAACAGGCTGCGACCCAGGCGGATGCGGGTCAGGTTTTCCTCCACCTGCATGACCAGCAGGATCGTCGTGTAGCGCGCCCAGTTCGAGAAGAATTTTGCATACAGAAAATCAACCGGATGCCGGATCACCGACCATAAGGTCCTTAGCGAGCGGATGAAAGCCGAATGACCGGACACGTGCGGAGCCGCCATGAGCCGGATGAACGAAGAGCCATCCGAATAGCGGACCGGCTCGATGCGCGTCACTTCATCGGCCTGGAAGATGGACGAGATGGCGATACCCTTTGAGTAGTCGATGTGCCGATCTCGGCTGGTCACACCCATGATATTCTCGCTGTTTGTGCGGACGTTGTCGCCGAGCCGTTGTGAGATGCGCGGCAGGGAACGGGTGATGTCGCGGCAGCGGAAGAGCAACTGCATTGTCCCGAGCGCGCCCGCGGCAAAGGTCACATTGCGGGCATGGACCAATCGCCGTTTTGCAAATAGATTCGTAGTGGATTTGATTTCGATCTCGTATCTTTCAGCAGCTCGATTCACGGGCCGGATATCCATGACTGTGACTTCAGGCAGAACCTTTGCCCCATTCTTCTCGGCAAAATACAGATAGTTTTTCGTCAGCGTGTTCTTTGCGTTGTAGCGGCAGCCAACGAGGCATCCGCCACAGTGATTACACCCAGCCCGGGCAGGTCCTTTGCCCCCAAAATACGGATCGGGCACAGGCTCCCCTTCCTTGCCCGGTTCGCCAAAGTAAACCCCCACATCCGTGGGCTGGAAGGTATGGCCCCTGCCGAGCTCTTCCGCGATCTCCTTCATCTTTTGATCGGCATGCCATAATTTAGGGTTGCGGGTCACGCCCAGCATGCGGCGAGCAGTCTCATAATAAGGCTTGAGCAGGGTCTTCCAATCGGCGAGATGGCTCCAGGCCGGGGACTGGAACAGGCGCTCATCCGGCTCCATCAACACGTTGCCATAGCAGAGACTTCCTCCACCAACCCCGCTTCCATGCAGCGCGAGCTGGCCGTTGAGGAAGGTCATCTGAAAAATACCGAAACAGCGCAGGGCAGGCAGCCAGAGGTATTTGGGAAGGTTCCAGTTCGTTCTTGGAAAATCATGATCTTCAAATCGTTTGCCGCGCTCGAGGACCAATACTGAATAGCCCTTTTCTGTCAGTCTCATCGCAGAGACACTTCCCCCAAAGCCGCTTCCAATAATAACGAAGTCATAGATGTTAATTGGTGTCATGAGGTAATTGTTATAAGCGTTCAGCAATCAGCTGTCAGCGGTTAGTGCGAATCGTTTTCAGGAGGGATGCGAGCATGCGTTTGATTTCTTCGACCTCAGTATGAAGTTTTTCGTAAGAGTCTTTAGGGAGAAATTCCAAATCCCGGGCCAGGATGAGTTGATATTCGGTTTCGCTGGCCGAGCCAATGGCCATCTGCAGAAATCTCGCAAAATCGGCATCCGTGTTTCGACCACACCCCTCCGCAATATTTGTCGGGATGGATATGCTTGAGCAGCGGATCTGGGAAGTCAATCCGTACAGTTCTTCCTTGGGGAACCCCTTTGTCGCATTATCAACGGTCAGAGCAAGTTGGTGGGACTTTTCCCAGACTTTGAGCTGGCGGAAGCCTTTCATGAATGAATTATAAGCGGTCAGCTATCAGCTGATAGCTGACCGCTGAAAGCTTAATCCCTCCGGCTCTTCGTCACAATCCGTATCGGCGTCCCCAGAAAACCATACTCGGCCCGGATCTGATTTTCCAGATAACGCAGGTAGCTGAAGTGCATCAGCTTTGGATCATTGACGTAGATCATGAATGTCGGCGGGTCGCTGCGGACCTGGGTGCCGTAGAACATCTTCAACTGCCGCCCGGCATGAGATGGATGGGGATGCGCATCCTGGGCATTGTGGATGACCGCGTTGATCTTGGACGTGGTCAGGCGGGCAAGGCGCTCCTCCTGGACGCGCAGCGCCATTGGCAGGACCTGGTCGACTCGCTGGCCCGTTTTGGCCGAGATGAACAGCAGCGGGACATAGTCCATGAAGTTCAGGTCGGCCCGGATCTTGCGCGTGTACTCCTCCATGGTAAAGGCATCCTTTTCGACCGCATCCCACTTGTTGACGATCACGACGCACGATTTCCATTCCTCCAGGATATATCCTGCAATGTGTGCATCCTGGGAAGTGATGCCGGTGGTCGCGTCGATCATCAGCAGGGCGACGTCGGCCCGTTCGATGGCCTTGAACGAGCGCAGGACGCTGAACTGCTCCACGCCGGGCTCGATCTTGCCGCGCTTGCGGATGCCGGCCGTGTCGATCAGCGTGACCTCCAGCCCGTTCACTTCGATCTTGGTATCCGTTGCATCGCGCGTCGTCCCGGGGATCGGGCTGACGATCGCCCGCTCCTGCCCGACCAGCTTGTTCAGCAGGCTGGACTTACCGGCGTTGGGTTTGCCGACAATAGCGATCTTGATGCTCTCGTCTTCCTCTTCGGCAGCCTGCTCGGGGAAAGCAGCCACCAGCGCGTCGAGCAGGTCACCGGTTCCGGTCCCGTGCACTGCAGAGACCGGATAGGGCTCGCCCAGTCCCAACTCGTAAAACTGGGATGCCTCGTCACGTCGCTGGCTGGATTCTGTCTTGTTGACCACGACGAAGATCGGAGGCCAGAACCTCCCATCCTCCAGTTTCTTTTGTGAGCGGCGCAGGATGGTCGCCACTTCAAGATCGGGAGCGGTCACACCGGTCTGGCCATCGTTGACGAACAACACCGCATCCGCTTCATCGATGGCGACCTTGGCCTGCTGGCGGATCTCGTTGATGAATTCGGCGGAACCGATCGAAAGAGGCGTCTTGCCGCCATGGGAGGGATCAATACCGCCTGTGTCCACCACGTGGAAGGCTCGGCCGTTCCATTCGGTCTCCCCGAACAGACGGTCACGCGTGGTGCCGGGCGTGTCGTCGACGATCGCGACCCGCTCTCCGACCAGGCGGTTGAATAACGTGCTTTTTCCTACGTTGGGTCTGCCAACGAGTGCAACAATCGGTTTGGGCATGGCGATTTTAGGTTTCCAAATTTCAGAGGTAAGATTTGCGCGAGGTGTTAAGGATTTACGGTCGGGAATGCCGTGGGCGTGGCTGTGCCTGGGATGGATAATACCACTTCCACAGTCCCTGGCAGGATGGATTCGACCAATACATCGCCGATGTTGCCAGTATCCACACTGGGTTCGAGCTGGTAGGTGCCAATGCCCAACCCGCTGACATCGACGGTGATTTCCACGTCTTCAGCCACCAGGGTTTCCAGGACCGGCACCGGTCCGGAAATGATCACATCCACCGATTGCGGGAAGGGCTGGGCACTCAACCGTTCATCGAGGCCGATGACATTGATCGGCAGATTGGACAGGGTTACGCTGGTCTGGATCGGTGTAATGCTGACCTGCACCTGAACCGTTTGCGCGCCGATCAGAGTCACGTTCTCCGGCAGGTCGAGGGATAGACGGGTGGAAATATCCTCCCTGGCATCCTGCAAGTCGAGCGGTTGTGTCTCCACGACTCCCGGCAGTGAGCTGACCAGGGCTGAATCTGTTGAAAAAACGGTGATCACAGGCGGGAAAACCGATATGTTCTCGAGCCGGTAGCCGGGGGCCTGCTGACCTGTCACGACCACTTTGACAGCCAGATCGCGGAAGCCTCCCTGCTGGATGATGGGAACGCTGGTTAGCACTGTCTCCGGGTTGATCGTCAGGCCGCGCAGGATTTCATTTTTCGAGTTGATGATCTGGATCGGTACAGGCTCATTTTCGATGCTCTCACGGATCCCATCCAGATTCACAGTGACACGTGCCCGCATGGCATCCTCGACAAGCGATTCAGGACCTGAGATCAGAACCTCCTGAGCAGCCAGCGTGGCATCACCGGCCTGATAGCCTGCGGCAGGCTGTCCTGTCAGGGAGGGGATAAGCGGGAGAGCTTTGGAGACAAGCGATTCCAGTTGCACGGTCACCGTACTTGGATTCTTAAGCACGATCTGGACCGGCCGCAGTGCTACCTGAACCTGGACCTCCAGCGTGTGTTCACCCGAGCTTACCCCGGATAGATCCAGGATGGCACGTACTGCGTTCTCTTGCGTTTCCAGGACTTCCCACACAGAGCTCGGCGCTCGCAGGGTTAAGTTCAGACTTGCAGGAGGCTCGCTCGTGAGGATGAGCGATGGGTCCTGGCCGATGACCTCGATCGGAATAGGGCGCGGGAAGGCGCGCACGACATCGGGGTCGGCAGCGGAAACAGCCGATACCCAGACAGCCAGGCCAAGGACGACCGCCAGCAAAAAAGTACGGAGATTGGAGGCTAACCAGCGCATCTCAATCATCCTTGCGCTTGAAAAAATAAGGAAAAAATCGTTTGAGCCATAACTTTTGGGGCGTGGTTGCATCCGGGCGGAAGAAGGCCGACAGGATGTTCTCCAGCCGTTCGGGGTCGATGCGCCGGATCATGCGTCCTGCGTGTGAGATGGAGATGGAGCCGCTCTGTTCCGAGACGACCACCGACACCGCGTCACTGATCTCACTGATACCCAGGGCGGCGCGGTGCCGCAGTCCCATCTGGCGCTCGGGTGTGCGGTTGAGCACGCCGCTGGCCGAGAGGGGCATGACACAAGCGGCTGCGACAATGCGCTCTCCCGAGATGATGACTGCGCCATCATGCAGCGGGGTATCAGGATAGAAGATCTGCAGCAGCAGCTCCGGTGTGACGTGAGCACGCATCTGCACACCGGTCTCGATGTACTGGTCGAGATTGTCCTGGCGCTGGATGACGATCAGCGCCCCATGCTGGCGTGCCGAAAGCCGCGCCGCCGCTTCGACAATCGCATGGATGACCTTGCGAGTCTCTTCATTCGTGGTCTGGTTTGTGGCCGGCATGAACGTACCGGCCCGCCCCAGCCGTTCGAGGGCACGCCGGATCTCCGGGGCAAAAACAACCGGGATCGCCAGCAGCAAGGCAGGCAAAATGCTTCGGATCAGCCACGAAAAAGCAGGCAGCTCGACGAGCGTGGTCAGCAGGACAAGCGCGACTACCAGAAAGATGACGCCCCGCATGAGCACCATGGCCTGTGTGTCGCGCAGGGAATAAAGAATGACATAAAAAATCAGCGTCACCAGAAGAATATCGAGGACGCTTAGCCAGTTGAGCCGTTGGAAGATGAAGAGAACGTTGTTAAGAAAATTCGCCATTCGAGACTGCGTCAATCAGTATAGTAAAGCTGGCTGAATGTGGGCTTAGAATACCGGATGTACAACGGTATTTCAACGCCGCCTGGATTATCATACCATCCGCCCCTGCCTTGTCATCCCCTTCGGAAGTTCCTCCGGATGAGCGCCCTGGCTAGATGGGTCTCAACACCCTGTCAGTGCGCAGCTGCTTGAAGAAGAGAGCGGAACCCTGCGGCATTGATTCGAGAGCGGCGTCCGTCCAGGCCTGCACACCCAGTGTAGTAGGAGAACGTCTTTCATAGCCGATATGTTTCCAGACCGAATCGAAGCCGACCAACTCCATGGGCGGAAAGACCAGGGACGCTTCGCACTGCAGGTCACTCGAGGCCTTTTCCACTTCACTCATGATCAGGGGCAGGGCTTTTTCGGCTGCGGCCCGGGGGTCGAGGTACAGGTCGGTCGTACGCGCCACCAGGTTCTCCACCTGCCATCCGGCGATGCCGACCAGATCGTCATCCAGCTGGAGCAGCAGGAAGGCCTTGTCGCCGAAGGCTTCCATGACTTCATCCTTATCGAGCGTGCGACGGCCTTTGCTTAGGCGGGTCAACAGATCGGCGATCTTTTGTGAATCGCGCGGCTTGCCGCGCTGTACAGAAAAGGTTCCTGCCCTGGGCCTTGGCAGGGCCGGGGCCTCGGCAGGGGTTTCCTGGGCAGCGCCGATTTTCTTCCAGGCCTCGTTGACCTGTTTCCACAGATCCTCGTATGACCCGGTGTTGGTGATGACAATGTTCGCGGCATCGAGCTTATGCTTCTGCGCCGACTGGGCCTCAACGCGCTGGAGGGCATCCGCGCGGCTCAGGCCGCGTTTGCGCATCAGTCTTTCCACCTGCACCTCCTGGGGCGCGTCGGTAACCCAGATCGAATCGCAGCGCTTGCCCAGATCCGATTCGAGCAGTTTGATCGCCTCGATCACCACCACCTTCTGGGTGGCGCGCCGGGCAAGCAGGTCCACGGCCTGGCCGACATAGGGATGGACAATGGCTTCCAGCTGGGCAAGCGCCTGTGGATCGGCAAAGACCAGACGTCCCAGTTTGGAGCGGTTGATCTGTCCATCTTCGTTCAAGATCCAGGTCCCGAACTTGTTGATGACCGGCTGGTAGCCCGGCGCGCCTTTTGCCAGGACGCGGTGGGCCAGCGCGTCGGCATCGATGGTATAGGCGCCTAGATGTTCCAGCATGCGCCGTACAACGCTTTTACCGGTGGCAATATTGCCGGTCAGTCCGATTGCGTACTTTCCAGGCCAGGTACTCACTTGATCTCCATGGATGAAGGGTGCATTCCAGACTTATTTTAATGTCATTTACGGAATTCTCCAATAGAAGAGCCGAATGCCTATCAAACCTGACAATTTACACGTAAACGTTTTTGTTTAAACTTTATTTGAATATCCATCCCAGCGTTGACGTCTGCCCTCCTTGCGTGTATCATAATGCCGCCTCAGGTCGGTTGGGCGATCGCGGTCCTGCGTTGTCGGGATCGAGGAAAGTCCGCACTCCATAGAGCACGGCGTCGGATAGCACCCGGGGCGGGGAACCCTCCGTGAGGAGCTAACCTGCCGGAAAAGGGCCACAGAAACAAACAGCCCCGGCGGTATTCCGCCGGGGTGATGGTGAAAAGGTGGTGTAAAAGACCACCGGCATCCACAGTAATGTGGGTGGCCAGGTAACCCCCGCCGGGAGCAAGGCCAAGCAGGGACGAAGTCGTCTGCGGACGACGGGAGACTGCTCGTCTTCATACGTACTGCCTCACACGGTGAGGCGGTCAGTTCCGGGTAGGCCGCACCGAGCGGCGCGGCGACGCACCGCCCAGAGAGATGATCGCACAGGCGAAGCAATTCGCCGGACAGAATGCGGCTTATAGACCGTCCTGAGGATAGCCATCGTTGAACCGGACAGAACCCCCGAAAGGGGGGCTGTCCGGCTTATAGGCTGTCCTGATGACAGTGTTACTTTTATGGTTCCAGCGGCAATTGTACTGCCGCCTGCCAGTTTTATTCCCGGTAAAATCGTTAATTGTCCACGACAAATATGCGTGAGCTTCAATCCACCCGGAACATCTTACGGAAGACCCTTTCGCATGTTAAAGATACAGCCCGTATAAAAAGTGTTCACCTGGTCCTGGGGGAGATCGCCGAACTGGACCGCAGTCTCATTCTACAATACTGGCGCGAGCTGAGCCAAGGAACGGCCGCGGAACATGCAGAGCTCCATTTCCGTTTTAAGGAAGCAGAAGTGCAGTGCATGGCCTGCTTTGGGATCTACCATCCGCAGGATGGAAAGATCCATT
>DATAKV010000142.1:0-4274 GCA_036261375.1 Anaerolineales bacterium | reverse complement strand
AGGGCTGGACCAGGTACTCGCGCTGCGGCTGGCTGGCTCGCAGTTCCATGAGCGCGGCACCCAGCTCGTCCAGCGGCACGCGCTGCGAATGGGACGCCCCCAGGCCGATCGTGGGTTTGAGGATGACGGTCTGTCCCTGATGGTCGCCGAACAGGCGCTGGACCGTGCCGGCGTTGGCCTCCGAGGCGAGGATTGTAGGGATGATCGGCACGCCCCATTTCTCCAGGTCGAACAGGTAATTCTTGTCGATGTTCCAGCGGACCGCCGAAAGGGGGTTGAAGAGCCGGCAGGACGAAGCTTCGATCTGCGCCAGGACCTCCAGGAATCGTTCCTGCTCGTCGAGGTAATCCCAGGTGCTACGGATCAGGGCAATGTCGAATTCGTCCCAGTCGACGGCCGGATCGTTCCAGACCACTGGCCGGGCATGAAACCCCTGGGCCTGAAATCCGCGCAGGAGTAGCTCGTCCTCTTCGAATAATTCGTCCAGGTCTACATCCCAGGTCACGAAGCTGGGGAGCTTCCCGCAGCGCAGGATCGCGATCTCTTTCATATAGGCTGGCGGTGATGAGGGTTAACGGAGGATCTTGCCATATTTGATGACTTCCTCCTGAAAGCCGAATCTCTCATAAACGTGCCGGGCATGAGTGTTGCCGGCAAAGACGTACAGGGTGAGCAAAGAATAGCCTTTGGACCGCGCCCAGTCCTCGGCGGTATCGAGCAGCAGGCGCCCTACGCCGCTGCCTTCGAAGTCGGGCGTCACGGCTACATCGGAAATGTATCCGTGCGCTTCCCCGCTGAAATAATCACTTTGTGTCTGGAGGTGGATGAATCCGGCCGGGACCTCTTCCTCTTCGGCAAGGAAGAAGGCCGAGCCAGGGTCCGGTTCTTCGAGGGCCTCTGCAAGGGAGGTCCGATTGGTCCGGTCCACGTCCTCAGCCCGCCGCCAGGCAGGGAGCTCGAAACCGGAGAACCGCCCGACGAGTGACAGGATGAAATCCCGGTCTCCGGGCTCGTACGGTCGAATGTGGATCGTCATGGGCGTGTCCCAGAACCGTTCTCCATTGTGCGGAGGAAACCGAAACCGCTCAGGAAGGACAGGACCATTCCCACCCACCTGTAGGTCTGAATCGATTCCTGCAGGACGATCATAAACTGGCCTGAATCCATACCGCCACCCTGGGAAAGCAGGTAGTTATTGGCTGCCTGGCTTCCCCAGCCGACACTGTTGATCATCAATAGAAGACCGCCGGCCAATACGACCAGCGCGAGGATTGAGGCAAAGTTCCTGTTCATCGTTTGAACCTCCGTTGAATCTTGGTGATGCTCTACCTGCCATCATTTATGCAGGCATTGAAAACATGGACCACTTTGACAACCGTTTTATACATATCGAGTCTGGATGACATCGTGTATTCCGTGAGTGGAAGCGCCGTCAGGAGTTTCTTCGGCCTCCTAATACGTCGAAGACCTGCGGGTTAACGACGTTGATGGGAGTACCCGCCGCGTAGGCGGTGATCTGATCGAAGATATCCGAAAACTGGATTTCGTATTCGTCCCGCGTCACATAGCCGATATGCGGTGTGCAGACAACGTTATCCATGGTCAGCAGCGGGTGGCCGGGGTCTCGCAGTGGTTCGTCTTCGTATACATCGATGGCGGCCATCCCCGGCCGTCCTGCGCGCAAAGCCTCGACAAGGGCACCCGGCTCGATCAGAGCCGCCCGGCTTGTGTTGACCAGCAGGGCCCCGGGTTTCATGCTCGACAAATCGTCCCGGGTGACGATGCCCCGGGTTTCCTTTACCAGCCGCATGTGCAGGGAAAGCACATCGCATGATTCGAAGAACGCGCGTTTGCTTTGTGCAACCGAGTAACCATCCCTGTGCGCACGCTCCCGCGATGCCTCACGCGCCCAGACGAGAACCTTCATCCCGAAGGCTTTTCCGTAGCCTGCTATTGTCGCGCCAATCCTTCCATATCCGTAGATCCCCAGCGTTTTGTCGCGCAGGCTGTTGCCAACCCCGATCTGCCAGGTACCGGCGCGAAGCGCGTACATCTGCTGAGGAATCTGCCGCATGGCAGCGATGATCAAGCCCCAGGTTAATTCTGCAGTGGCATAGGACGGGCTGCCGGCATGCTGATCGGACGATACGATGACCCCGCGGCGCGTGCACGCTTCGATGTCGATATGAGGGTAAACGCTGCGCTGGCTGATCAGCCGCAGCGCACCGAGGCGCTCGAGCAGCGGCTCACGGATTTGCGTACGCTCGCGAATCAAGACGAGAACTTCCGTGTCCTTGAGGCGCTCGGCAAGAATGTCGATATCCTGGACGTGATCGTTCCAGATCGCCACCTCGTGTCCTTCCAGTTTGCGAAAGCACAGCAGGGTACGAAGTGTGTCGAAATAGTCATCGAGAATCGAAATCTTCATGGGAGCTGACCTCCGTATCTTTGCGTCGGGTAGAGCGGGCTACTTCGATGTTACCTGGGGTTCGGCTGCCGCGCTTGGGCGAAAGGATCTCAACCCTTTTTTCTCCGCCTCCAAAAGAAAAGCATTGTGCCGATCGCTAATAGCAGTGAGAGGATCCCCATGAAAATACCATAGGAGTCAACATCCAGCGCGAAGGCTGCAAGCAGGCGATCCAGTAGGACCATGTATAGAGTTACCAATGCTCCAAAAAGCAGCAGGATGATAATAGCCATCAACGGGTAATGGAGGATCGGGATGATCTTTTGGGAAGGCCGGCTCGGGATGATCTCTGGTTCGGGCGGCACAACGACTCCCCCTTGTGAGAAGGCTGCATAATACTCCTCCTGGGCCGTTCGCAGACCGTCTTTGTCTTTGCCATACTCACCGGCAAAATAGGTCTCGATCCTGTCCAGATACTGTGCAAGCACCGTTGGGTTATTGCTTTCCCAGGGGGGGATCTTGTCTCCCGTGGCGGCGTAAATCACACTTCCAATATCTGTGAATTCACCGGCCAGCGGAGCGTCCTTTCGGAAAGAGATGGCCTCTTCGCCGCGCGACTCCGCTATTCGTACCAATACATCCTGTTTTCTCAACGTTACCTGCCGGCCCATATCGATCACGTCTACAGAAAAAGCGTCATAGCCTCTTTCAAACAGAAAGCCATACGTCTTACGGATGTCCTTCACCGCGCTCTGCATCCAGCGTGGAGCATTTTGCTTCATTTTTACTTTCCTTCCGGGCGATCGAGTATATCGCTGCTCCTGATCCGGCCGGCACCCGTATAGAGTGCGCTCCGCTTTGCCTGCTCAATTATATGGCGCGCAGGGCATTTTGTCCCTGGATTGTTGAGAAACGAATTCAGAATTTTTTGAGTATTAGCCAAGAGCTGTCAAGCCGCTGGCATTACTGGCGCCGGCGCGGCGCAACTATTCATGAACTTCCGGTTGTGATTGCGCCGGCGCGCTCGTAATTCACGACAATGACGCCATTGGGGGTGACTGTGCTTTCCGTCACCTTGAATGCCGCAGGGATCGTGCCATCGGCAAACAACCGTTTTCCAGTGCCTAACGTGATCGGATAGATCATCAGCCAGAATGCATCGACCAGATCCTGCTTGATAAGCGTCTGAAGGAGATTAGCACTTCCCCATACGTTCAAATCCGGCCCTGGCTGCTGCTTGATGTTGGCGATTTTTTCTGCAATATCTCCGTTTAAAAACACGGACGGCTGCCATGGGCTGGAAGTCCTGGTATTCGATGCAACGTACTTGGTCGCCGTGTTGACACCCGGCCATGCGTCCGCATGCTGCGGCCAGTACGGCTCCCATATTTCGAAGGTTGTGCGCCCTAGCAACAGGTCGAACGGTGCATTCATTTGCTTTCTCAGGGCCGTTCCAAGAACCGGATCTGAATAGGCGCTTATCCACCCGCCAAGCGCGAAGCCGCCGCTCGTATCTTCGTCTGGCCCGCCCGGGGCTTGTATGACGCCGTCAAGGGAGATGTGTTCAAGCACAATTATGTTTCTCATGATTGGGTTCCTCCAATAAATTCATGACTTAGTGGCTGCTGACGTACTATTGTCCGGTCGCCCTCCATTTCTTTGGCCTGTTGGCGGGGACCGCTCGTTCAATGAATTTCGAGCCGAACCGTTACCGTATCCCCTTCCTGCAGGTCTTCGGCTTTTCGGACGCTGGCCTTGACCGGCACCAGGTAGCGGCCGTCTTTGGGGAACAGGGAAGTGGTGTACTCGGTGCTGCCGATGCGCACATGGACGGGGATGACACCCCAGCCATACGTCACCAGGCTGG
>DATAKV010000553.1:0-4753 GCA_036261375.1 Anaerolineales bacterium | reverse complement strand
CGGTAGCCCATGTAGGCTTTCACCTGGCTGAACACAACAATCAGGATAACGGTCGGGATCAGAAAACTGACGGCCATATCCCATATTTTTTTGCCGGTGGACCAGGTGCGAGCGCGCGCCGCCCAGCCGCGCAGGGACAGCAGGTTGCGGAGCTGGTACATCCCCAAAATAAGTACAAATACGAGCAGGCCCCAGCCGATCGTTCTCACCGACCAGCCCACGGACACGGGAGGCGGCGTCTGCCCGAGGACAATGGCTTCCACGCCCTCAAAAACCTGAGGGGCCGAGGTAAGATGGTCGAACATGTAGCCCTGGTTGATCAGCAGAACGATACTCATGTCTCGCAAAGGATAAATATCCACGTACGTTTTGAAGGTTTCATTAGCCCCGCCGTGCCAGATGTGGCCCGGCTCGACGAACCAGCCCATGCCATAGCCCTGAACGGCGTAGAAGAGCCTGTCCATCCCCGCAAAAGAGAGCAGCTGTCCTCCCCTGTAGAGGCCGCCGTTGTCCATGGCAATGGCATAGTGGGCCATATCCTCTGCAGTGGAGATGATGAAACCGGCGCTGACTTCATAGACGCGGTGCGGCTGCCGCTGGGGGACGATAAAACCGAAGAAGCGGCTGTAGCCCTGCGAAAGTCCGTTTTCACGCGCCAGGTCCGGATTGGTGTATGTCCGCGTCATCTCGAGCGGATCGAAAATGTTCTTCTGGATGTAATCTTCATAGGCCATCCCGCTCACATTTTGGACCACGACCGCCAGCACGTCATAGCCTACGTTGAAATACTGGTGCTTCACACCGACCGGCGCGGTCAGTTCTGCGGAAGCCAGGGCGCGGACGGCAGCCTCGTTCGCTGCATTCTCCGGCAGCATGGCGGTAAAGCCGGCTTCGGAGAGTCCGCTCGTGTGGTGCAGCAGGTGATTTACGGTGATCTTCTTCGATGCGCTATCATCCATGATCCTGAACCAGGGAATGTAGTTCTGCACCGGGTCGTTCGGATCGATCTTCCCCTGCTCGATGAGCTGCGCCACCGCCAGGCCGGTAAACGACTTGCTCTGCGAACCGATGTACATTGGCGTCTGCGGGGTCATCGGGCGGCCCCCTCCGGCCAAACCATACCCTTTCAAATACACAATCTCGGTCCCGGATGTGACTGCCAGTGAAATCCCCTGGATCCCATGTTTGGACATCTGGCCCGTGATATACATGTCCAATGCTTCGAAGTCGATATCTCCTGAAGTGACTGGCCTGGCGGAAACGGCAGCGGGACTGGCCAGAAGGCTGCACAGCAGGACGAGAAGAAGCAGGTGAGCAATATGTTTCATGGACTAGGCTTTCGCAGGACGGGTGGCCAGCCAGATCAAAGCGGATGCCAGCCAGGCCACCCCGACACTGATCGCCGTCCAGGTAATCTCTTCGCCGATGGCTGCATAGGTCTGGCCGAAGATCAGGGCGCTGGAGGAGAGGCTGGCATGCATCAGGATGGAAAGCAGCAAACTGCCCTGCGTTCTCTGGTAAACCCGGGTGATGATCAGCGACCAGGCGGTCAGGAGAGCCGGTCCCAGCAGCAGCATCAGCGGCCAGAAGGCCGGCCCTTTGTCGCCCAGACCAAAGTAATCGGCGTACCCATGCCACAAGCCACCCCAGAAGACAATGCCCAGCAGCAATGTGGCAACGAGCGGCGAATAGCGCTTGAGCAGGTGCGGGAGCAGGAAACCGCGCCAGCCGATCTCTTCCATCAGTCCGGCGATCAGACCCAGTCCCAGGCCTGGACCGATGAGGGCCAGCATGGCGTTCGTGTCCACTTCATAGCCCGACAGCCAGCGCAGGAGCGGTGTCAGTGCTGTAATGCTCGGGATGATGAGCAAAGCCAGCCACCACCTGCCCACCTGTCCATTCCGCAGCCGGGCGCCCAGTGTCTGCATGCCATCGTGGCCGTAGATCAGCCAGGTACAGAGTAAGCCGCTCAGGGACGGTCCGAGCCCGCCTACAACAACGAACAAAAAGGAGACAGGCGGAGGATTATGCAGCAGTCCACCGGGCTCGATGACCAGGAAGAGAAGGGACCAGATACTCCAGGACCAGGCCAAGGTGAACAAGACGTAGGACATAATCGGATGGCTTGTGATCCATTTCCCCGTCCTTGCGCGGGTGTCCAATTGCAGGGATGGTATGTGAGTTGTGTTCATGTTTCTCCGCTTCTTCGCTTATGGGTAAGTTGAATTGACCGATAAGCTCGTCCGGTATTGTTATGATGATGTAAATGCATCTCATCTTAGCCTTCGATAACAAAAAACTCCCCTGCTGACGGGGGAGTTTTGAACTATCCGGGTGGACAGGCTTCAGGAGTCGGAGATATTGCGCTGGATGGCGATAATCAGCCCCATGGCGATCAGGCTCAAGATGACAAACGGAGCCACGTAGGCGGCATACTGGCCGGGCGTCAGGATGATGCCGTCCAGGGCCTGCATGATGGACTGGGATGCAACCACCAGACCGATCGAGATGTTGACCGTGATCAGAATGGAGGCCAGCAGGGTCCCCCAGGGATTGCGGCGCAGGACGAGGACTCCCGCCAGGTAAGCTGTCGGCAGGATGATCCCCAGGTCCAGCATATAGGTGGATTCGGTCGAATAGGGGCCGAGATTGGCCGGCACGCCGTCCGAAGCGAGCGCTCCGATAATCTCGATCAGCCAGACCATCACCGACAGGCCAGCCAGGAAGAGAAAAACGGCGATCCAGCGGCGAGGCAGTCTGGCAGAGGTGCGCGAGGCCAGGGTTTGCAGGTCAATGCTTTGGATGGCAATGACCAGTGCAAAGAGACTGAGCGAGAAGGAAGCGATATAGAGCAGTAGGATATTGTTATAGGCCGCACCGAACCCCAGGGAGGCCGAGTTGTACAGGAAATAGGCCAGCATGCTGGTCAGCAGCAGCCCGCCGCGCAGGGACCTTCGGCGGTACCAGGCAAGCGCCAGCAGCAGCGCCGGGACACAGATGAACAGGGTCACCGCGTCGGTGCCGCGGAAGATCGGCGCCCGGAAGGCGGCATCGTTGCGGTAGATCCCCTGCCCATACATTTCGACGGTTTCGCCATGCAGGGTCGTGAATTCAAATGAGCCTGTGCCGCCGGTGGAGAACAAGCCGATGCCTGCATACACAGCGGCAAAGAGGGCCACCAGAAGGGAAAGAACTGTAAGAGAGCGGGAGATTTTCATGGCTAGCGGCCCCTCTGGTAGATGTATTCGCTGACATCCACGTTGAAGTGGACCTCCTCGAGGCTGAACGTCGCCCACGGCTTGCCCTGATCGAGCCAAGTGGCAGAACCGACCGAGCTGATATTGGAGCCCTCGATATTCGAACCTTCTTCGGTGGTCGTGATCCACAGGATCTTCCTGGCTGCGTCGCCAGAGTCACGGAAGCGCATGGCTTCCATGGTATCGATCATGCCGGTCTCGGGGTTGAAACGTACGACGAAATTCTCCAGCTTGTCCTCAAACGGGACGAACAACAGCGCGGTCCTCTCGTCCACGGCCTCCCAGCGGACGCGCGGATCGGTCAGCCAGATCGAGGGGAACCAGCCAGCCTCCGCCCAGACGGCCAGGTTGGCCGCCTGATTGGTGCTGGCATCGTCGTGGATGTTGCCGACAGGAGCTTCGAAAAAGCTGGCCCCATCCACATAGCCTTCATTGACCTTCATGATCGGCAGGCCGAACCAGGTCGCTTCGATGTAGTGGCGGTAGTCCTTGCCGACGTTGTGAACAAAGAGAAAGCGGGCCGGCAGCGGGATATTCATGAACGGCCGGACCGTAGCATGCCCCTGGATCACCGCCGATTCGATGACCGGGATGGTCTCTCCATAGGCTGCCCGGTAAAAGCGCTCGACCGGTGCGGGAAGGTTGCCGGGGATGGGGATGGTTTTGGTATCCCTTGTTTGTGCCTCATAGCGGGGAAAGGCGGAGGGCTTGAACTGCAATCCCAGCCAGCCGATGAAGATCAGCGCAGCAAGGATGAGCAGGATGGTATAGAGGATTTTCATTGTTTCTCCTGATAGTTGAATTTGTATAATTGTATCCAGGGCGTAAAAAAGACTCACCTATCCATGGGTGAGTCCTTTCCTGTCCAGGTGGACAGGAAGTTGCCACCGGGAGTCGGAATTTTAGTATTTATCTTCGCCTAGACAAGTCACACTTATCATAGAAAGATGGTGACGTATGTACTCCAAATCCCTGGCTGAGCAGGATATCAACAATCTCAGGCACTTTTGATGGAAAACTTCCAGTACCGATTCCCATAGCGCATGAATTCCTCCTCCAGGGTCATGCCTACTTTTTCCGCCACACGCTTCGAGGCGAGGTTACCCAGGCGGATCAGGCTGATCAGCATGGGTAATTTCAGCACGTTGAATGCATAATCCCGCACCGCGCTCGCGGCCTCGGTTGCGTACCCTTGATTCCAGAAACCACTGCGGAAGTCATACCCAAGCTCCGCCACCTGCACACCTTTCACCTCCATTTGTTCCAGGCCGCAGTCGCCGACCAGCTCGCCGGTCCCCTTGAGGAGCACCGAGAACAAGCCGTATCCAAATTCCTTTTGATGGTCGAGATTGCGCTGGAGCCAGCGCTGCATCTGTTCATGGGTGAATGGGTCCACGCCAAAGGAGGCCATCACGTTGGGATCGGTGAAGATCAGGAGCAGCGCGTCGAGATCGCTCTCGAGCATGGGACGCAGGAGGAGCCGCTTCGTTTCAAGC
>DATAKV010000139.1:0-3553 GCA_036261375.1 Anaerolineales bacterium | reverse complement strand
AGGATACCGATAGTCAAGAAGAGGACTGTGATCCTGTTGAACCAGGTAAGCGCTTTGGTCACATACTCATCAGCCGATGTGCTGGATGCCTGGCTGGCGACAGAACTGAATACTTGTCCAGCCCAGGTGTCGGGTCCGGCGGAATAGAAAGACGTAACACTCTGCTCGATCAAGGATTGGATCGGGCTTGAGAACAAAAAAAGGATCAGGGCAGCTGCCACAGCCACGATTAACTGGGAACGAAACTTTTGCCTGCGTCGTGCATCCGACTCCTGATACCTTTGGTACAGGTGACGGATCGGTTCGGCTAAGGAAGCAGAGGAGTCAGATGGCTTTAATCGATCCGAAAGGTGGAACCCCGTCACGATGCTCAGCGTGAAAAAAAACATGAAGGGAATGTCCTTGGGATTCATAAAGGCATGACCGAGCAGGACAGGCTGAGTGTTGAAAAGCAGCAGGACTCCCCAGGCGGTCCACCGGCCAAACCAGCGTCGGGTAAGCCAGTACAGGCACAGGCCTGTCATCAGGAAGGTGATGAAATAAGTAAAGTGCCAGATATCCGGTGCGAACACATTTGGAATTATCCCTTGAACGACCCTGACTAAAAGGGCTGCCAGGGCAACAAAAGCAGGTCCGTGACCCTCATAGGAGGAATCGAGCTTCGGCTCGTAGAGAATACCAAAAAGCGACGGATAGGCGTTCAGTGTATCGTTGGCATAACGATAGTTGTTCGGCTCATCGATGCTCATCCCGTATTGATGAACGGTCAGGATCCCAATGATCAGGTTGATGGCAAGCCAGAGGTAAAGCAGGCCTTTTTCGCCGCGCGTCGCTCCCTGGTCAGTCATGCTGCCAGCCTCCATCCTCATCTAAAAAGGAACAGTATATTTTCAATGGAGCAACGAACCACAATTACTTCATCAACTGTTCAACTCGTGATTCACCCACGCTGTAATATTTTGCCTGTGGATGGTGGACGATGATCGCCGCTGTCGATTGCTCCGGGATGAGCTGATAGGATGGGCTTAGGGTAATGCCCAGTTCCGTCTGGACGGCGGGCAGCAGCTCAAAAATCTTTTTGTGATCCTCCAGCTCGGGACTGGCCGGATAGCCCCAGGAGTAGCGTTTCCCCTGATTTTCCGGGATGCCCATCTCGCGGCGGATATGCTCGTGCAGGTAATCGGCGGTTGCTTCCGCGGTCTGGACCCCCAGGCCATGGGTGAAGTATGCCTCGGTGTAATCATTGGCAGCCTGGATGCGCTCGAAACGCTCGGTGGCTTCGTGACCGACGGTGACCACCTGGAAGGCGACCACATCCATCTGGCCCGACTCCACAGGGGCGTAGTAATCGGCCAGGCAGAGATGCTCGTCATAAGGCTGGCGCGGGAAGGTGAAGCGGGTCAGCACTTCATCCAGATTCTCCGGGTTGTAGACGATCAGATCGTCCCCCTCGGACTGGCAGGGGAACAGACCATACACCCCCTGCGGATTCAGCCACTTCTCACGCAAGGCTTCCTTCTTCATCTTCAACAGGCGTGCGTCGAATTCTGCTTTTAGCTTCTCCCACTCCGCGCCGTGCGTATTTTTCGCTCCCCAGGAGAGCCGGTAGAGCTCGTTGATGTTGAGATGGGTTAGGACGATCTCCAGCGGCATGTTCCGGACGACGCGCATACCGAATTTGGAGGGGGGAAGATTGAGAGGCAAAGGTTTGACGCTCGAACGCTGAACGTTGGAACGTTCCAACGTTCGAACCGACGCTCGCCCCAGCTCCATTTCGGCTTCCTGTACAGTTTTGGCGAGAAGAGCAGGTCGCTTTTCTTCATTAATGAGCGTATCCATGGTCTCGAGGCCTTCGAAGGCGTCCTTGCAGTAAAAGACACCGGGCTCGTAGAAATCTCCGCCTTCTGTGTGCAGGATGCGGCGTCCGAAGCGGCGGTTGATCGCCGCGCCGCCGATCAGCACCGGGATGAGATGCCCGCGGCGGTGCAGCTCGTTGATAATGAGCGGCATCTGCTTTGAAGTCGAAACCAGCAGCGCTGACAGGCCAATGGCGGTCGCATTGGCTTCCACAGCCCTGGTGATGATCGTCTCGGCGGGGACCTGCTTGCCCAGATCTATCACCGTGTAGCCGTTGTTAGAAAGAATGGTCTTGACCAGGTTCTTGCCGATATCATGCACATCGCCGTACACAGTGGCGATGACGACAGTACCTTTGGTCACGCCTTCCATCTTCTCGAGGTAATTCTCGAGGTGAGCGACCGTTTTCTTCATCACCTCGGCCGACTGCAGGACGAACGGCAGGATCAGCTCGCCCGAGCCGAACTTATCGCCCACTTCCTTCATGGCAGGGAGCAGGACGTTATTCAATAGATAGACCGCCCGGACGTGGTTTGATTCTCTTTGTTCCTTACCTATGACGCCATCAGGGGACAAGGGATAGGGAATAAGGGAATCGATATCAGCTTCCACCCCGTCCTTTTTGCGGTGGACGATCTTCCAGTGCAGGCGCTGCTCGGCGGTCATGCCTTCGGTGGGATCTGCCAGGGAGGATTCAGATGTGGGCGTGACCTTTTCGTAGTATTCGATGTATCTCTGCAGCGCGTCGGCGCGGCGGTTGAAGATCAGGTCTTCGGCAAGATCCTTTTCCTCCTGGGGAATATCGGGGTAGGCCGTGACATGGGCGGGATTCACGATCGCCATATCCAACCCGGCCTGGAGGCAGTGATAGAGCATGACCGAGTTTAGAACAGGACGGGCATGCGGGGCAAAGCCGAATGAAAGGTTGCTCACGCCGAGCGATGCCATCACGCCCGGCAGGTTTTGCTTGATGAGACGGATGCCCTCGATTGTCTCGATGGCCGATTCGACAAATTCTTCATCGCCAGTGGCAAGGGTAAACGTCAGCGTATCGTAGACCAGGTCTTCCGGCTTGAGGCCGTGATCGTTGACTGCAATGTCATAGATACGCCTGGCGACCTCGAGTTTTTTCTCGCGGGTCTTGGCCATGCCGTTCTCGTCGATCGTCAGCACAATGACGGCTGCATTATGTTCCTTCGCCAGCTTGAAAATCTTGTCCGCCTTTTCGCGGCCGGCTTCGAGATGGGTCGAGTTGATGAGGCAGCGCCCCGGCGCGGTTTTCAACGCGACTTCGAGAACATCCAGCTCGGTAGTATCGATCACGAGCGGGACATCCACGCCCATCTCCAATTTCTTGACGACTTTGCGCATCAGCTCCACTTCGTCCGGGCGCTCGGTGACGGCGCAGGAGATATCGAGGGCATGCGCACCAAAGTCCACCTGCTCGCGGGCAATTTCCAAAATACCGTCATAATCCTCTTCGAGCAGGAGCCGCTTGAACTTGCGCGAGCCCTGGGCGTTCAGCCGCTCGCCGAGCAGGGTGGGAGGCGGGTCTTGCCGCATGGCGATCGCCGACATGGCGGAGGCCAGCTGCGGCGTGGACTGGACCGGGCGGGGCGGAGGGGGCAGCGCGTTCAGCTTGTCCACCAGCAGCTTCAAGTGCTCGGGAGTCGTCCCGCAGCATCCCCCCACGATT
>DATAKV010000136.1:0-5332 GCA_036261375.1 Anaerolineales bacterium | reverse complement strand
GGCGGCGAGGTCGAACGCGTCATGAACATGGTGGACGGCGTTCTGCTGTTGGTAGATGCCGCCGAAGGTCCCATGCCGCAGACTCGCTTCGTGCTCAAGAAGGCGCTCCAGATGGGGCACAAGGCCGTTGTGGTGATCAATAAGATCGACCGCAAGGACGCCGAGCCGGCCCGCGTCCTCAATGAGACGTTCGACCTGTTCATCGAACTGGGAGCCAGCGAGGAGCAGGCGGATTTCCCGATTGTGTATGCCCAGGCGACGGCCGGTCGTGCCGGACTTTCCCCCGAAACAGGTCCTGATCTGCAGCCGCTGTTCGATGTCATCCTGAAACAAATCCCCGCTCCGAAAGTAGATCCGGACGCTCCCTTGCAGGTCCTCGTAACCATGCTGGGTTATGATGACTATCGCGGCGTGACGGCCATCGGCCGCGTCTTTGCCGGACGGATCAAAGCCGGTCAGCGGCTCATGCGGCTGACAACAGATGGCCGCAACCTGCCCGAGTCTGCCAAGTATCTGTATACCTTCCAGGGCCTGAACAAGATCGAAATCGAAGAGGCCAGTGCAGGCGACATCGTATCTCTGGCCGGGCTGGAGGGGATCGGCATTGGTGAAACGCTCGCCGATCCGGCCAACCCTGTCGCTCTGCCGACCATAAAAGTGGAGGAGCCTACCGTCCGCATGACGTTCGGTGTGAATACCTCGCCCTTCGCCGGCCGGGAGGGGAAGTGGGGAAGCTCCCGCCGCTTGCGCGAGCGCCTGTTCGAGGAACTGCGTACCAATGTTGCCCTGCGGGTCGAGGAGACCGAATCCGCTGAAAACTTTCTCGTTTCGGGACGCGGTGAGCTGCACCTGGGTATCCTGATCGAAACGATGCGGCGTGAAGGCTATGAATTCCAGGTCTCGCGGCCGGAGGTCATTTTCCACAGGGCAGATGACGGCGCGCTGCTCGAGCCGTTCGAGGAAGTTCACATCGAGACCAGTAATGAGACCGTCGGGGCGGTTGTGGAAATGCTCGGGTCGCGACGCGGCAGGATGATGGACATGCAGGATGCCGGTCAGGGGATGACGCGCATGATCTACATTGTCCCGACACGCGGCCTGCTCGGGTTCCGCTACCAGTTCCTGACTTCCACGCGCGGCGCGGGCGTGATGCATACGATCTTCCACAGCTATGACGAAATGGCCGGGCCGATGATGACCCGCACGACCGGCTCACTTGTGGCCTGGGAGGCGGGTGAAACGACTGCCTATGCCTTGAAGAATGCCGAGGAGCGGGGTATGTTGTTCCTCGGCCCGGGCGTTTCGGTGTACGAGGGGATGGTTGTCGGCGAGAACTCGCGCGGCCAGGACATGCCGATCAACGTCTGTAAGAAGAAGCACCTGACCAATATCCGCTCGGCGCGCGGTGACATGGAGATTCGTCTTACTCCTCCGCGCCAGATGTCTCTCGATGAGGCGGTCGAATACCTGGCGGACGATGAGCTGCTCGAGGTCACGCCCGAGTCGTATCGCATCCGCAAGCGCATCCTTAACACCGATGAACGCGGCAAACAGACCAAAAAAGTCAAGGAACAGCTGGAAGAAGCATAAGAGTTTTGCTGGGTAAAGAACACCTATGATAAAAACAAAATGTCCCGGAAATTTCCGGGACATTTTGTTCTCCGTGAATGTCAACAAGTCAATCTCATTATCGATGTGTTTACCGTACCGTTTGGACCGTACACCTGCAGATAATATTCCCTGTCTTCACCAGACTCTATGGGAATTGACTCGCTAAAGGTAGTGGAGTTGGGAGGCAGTTCGGCAACGGCCTCTCCGTCGCGGAAGATACGATAACCGGTCTCGTTGGTGGCGCGGTCCTCCCAGAGCAGATTGAAGGTCATGGTCCCGCCGCTGCAGGCAAAATCCCATTGTTCGATGGAGGGTGCCTGGGGTGGCGCCATGGTAGCCGTGGGTGGAGGTGTCAGGGTGGGAACCACCCAGTAACTTCCGCTGAGCTCCACATACTCGCCCCATAACCAGCAGGACCCCGTGCGGCTTTGCGGGGATTTCACAAGCCAGAAATTGGTGGGCTCATATCGCCCAATCACTTCCAGCTCGACGTTGGCCAGGTGCGTGAAGAGTATCGGGTATTCCTCCCCCGGTCCTTCACGGCAATTGGTCTGTTCAATGACGGTCAACATGGGGGTGGAAAATGTGGGTGTGATCGTGGGTGCCGGCCCGCTAGTTAATGTTGCCCCGGCCGTGGCCGTTGGCGCGATCGAGGCGGTCGCTGTGACGGTCCCACTCTCACTGTCCTGGGTTCCTGCCAGGAGGGTCGCAGCGATGACCGTCGCGGCTTGCTCATCGACTGTAAGTGACGGGGTGGCGCCTGGCAGGCTGCAGCCAACCAGGCTGAGAAGGGTGGCTACTCCAATGAACATGGAACTACATGTCTTGAATATTTTCATGTTTCTCGTTTCTTCGTACTGGGACCGCCACGGGTAATTTTATCATTGTAGACTCCGGCATTCTCTCTACATCTACTCCTTAAACGAAGCCCCGTGGCTGGATGTTCCAGCCACGGGGTCTGTTAAATCAACTGCCGTCTGCGACCGATCAGGACGAAAAAGGTTTACTCGGTAACCCGGTCATGATCGTGGTCATGGAGACCGCTCTGCTCAGATGTGCTGGCTGTGGCACCGCCACCGCTGAGTGGCGGGAAGTTCCCTTTGCCATTCACTCCATTAATATCTTCGGTGCTCATCGCGTACTGCAACGTGGAGAAGGCGACAGCGTCCACATTCACATCGTAGGCAAACAGGTTGATATTGTCATACGTGTCACAAGCCTGGTGATAGCACGGGTCATAGGCTATCCCAGCCGTGCCGCCCCAGCCTTCTGTCGCCGCTTCCTCAGCCGTCTTGATCCCCTCGGCTCCGGTGAAGAGACCACCGGACGGTATCCCTGCTGCAATGAAGGGGCCGTAGTCTGAACGGCCTGAGAAATCGGTGCCCTTGAACGGCAACCCCATCATATTGTAATAGGCTTCGAATGTCTGCTCGATCTGGGCGGAACCGGCCGGTCCGGGTCCGGCACCTACAGCATCGGAGTCATCTCCATCATAGATAAAGAATACGTGATTCGGTGATCCGATCATGTCGAAGTTGAGATAGAGCGCAATCTTGGCCCGCTCTTCTGCGCTCAGGTTGTTCACATAATAGGTGGAACCGACCAGATTGGACTCCTCCGCACCCCATAGTGCAAAGCGGACCATGTTACGGGGATTGACCTTGGCCATCTGCTCGGCAACCTCCAGGATGGCAGCCGAACCGGTACCATTATCCTGGATGCCGGGGCCGGCATTGACCGAGTCAAGGTGGGCGCCAACCATGACAACATTGTTTGGATCGCCATCCTTTGACTCGGCAAGCACATTATAGGTTGTGGCGATCCCCCGCAGGGTTTCTGTCTTCAGGTGCAGGACAAGACCGGGTGTGGCAGCCAACTGCTGACCCATCGCCTGGGTGATGCCCGTCACAGGGATATCAAGGGTAAATGTGTTGCCTAATGTGCCATTCAGGGGGCCGGCGATGTTATTGTATATGACCACCCCAGATGCGCCAGCATTATAGGCGTTCGTCGCTTTAAGGCCGAATGTGCAGGAAATTGGGAATCCCGGAGGCGCGCCGCGGCTGATCAGTGCGATATTCCCTGCGGGGAATCCGACAAAGTCGGAAGCTTCGCAACCCCGAAAGTCACCGCTCGGTACGCTGACGGGGGCAGTCACGTCACCGCTTCCCGAATAGGACATGATGTTGTTCTCGATCGGCCCTCCAGGGGGAGGAGAAACCTGCTCGAGGACAGCAGGAATGAGGGAGACGAACGTCTGGAATTGGAATGGCTGGATCGTTACATTGTAACCCGCATCCGCGAAGACCTGCGCCGCATACTCAACAGATAAATCATAACCGGGTGAGCCCGAAACCCGGGTGTTGCCATTCGCATCTGCGATGGTCTGGAAGGCGGCCTGGTGCTCCCTGGCGCCATCTAATGTTACACATTCCAGTAGTTTCTCAATGGTATTATTGACTCGGGTATCACATGACTCAGGGCCGGCCATGGCTGTGGGTGCATATGCCAGTGTTAACGCCAGTACGGCCACAATTGTAAAGAGACGAAACGCTTTGCTAACCATAAGATTCTCCTCTTGGCAAACGTCTAATTTGGGGAGCTAATGATGTTTCTCTGAGCTGATATGATGGCGATTCTGTTGAACGCGTCCACCTCCTTACCCTGAATAAAAAACGCCGAAGAGAGAACTTCTTCGGCGGTCTGGCGATCCCGGTTGACCGGGACCCATGACTTTGCGTCCCCGCCTCACGACGGGTTTGCCCTTTCGTCTCCGACCCCCTACGTTGAATCGGATTAGAGTTGTCCTAATTATAGCAACGGACAGGGGGCAATTCAAGCACGAAAGGGTTACATCTTTATTCTGGTGCACCAGAAGGATAGATACACTTATTTCACTTTTTTATGTGCCCGTCCTCCGATGCGGAAGAACTGTACTCGTCCCTTCTCATCCCGAAAGAATTCACCGAGCGCGTCCTTGTACGGTTCATCCAGGCCGATCACTTTATCCTCTCCATAGAATGAGAAGCGCATGGGAGGCATGGCAGGTCCGGGAGGGGTATCAGGCCTGGGAAAGCCGCCGAGCGGGATATGGTGGTAGATCAGATGAGGACCTTTTACCTTCAGGTCAAAACATTCGGTGCCGATCTGGTAGCGGCCTGTGAACGCCTGCAGCTCGCGAGATGGGATTTCGACCGGCGTGGGCAGTGTGGATTTTGCGTTGAAGTACAGCTCCAGCGCCTTCGAGAATACACCCGCAGCGATGATGCTACCATCGTCGCTGTTGGTCAGGATGGCACAGGCGAACTTCTGGTCAGGGATAAAGAAGAAGTAGGCCTGCTGGCCGTTGGTCGCGCCTCCGTGGGCGTAGGCCGTAATGCCGCCCACCTGGCGGATGAACCAGGTAATGGCCATCATGCCGCGGCCACCGGTGTCCACCTGCGGGATGCGCATGGCCTTGAGACTCTTTTCTGTAATGACATTCTTCTTTCCACTGCTCATGTGGAAGCGGGCATACTTGAGCAGATCCCGGACTGTGCTGACAACTCCTCCTACGCCGTTGCCTGCCCGCCCGATCGCCCACGGGCGCGCCACCAGGACCTTGTCCTCGATCTTCTGATGGCCGACCACAAAGCGGTGGGTGAACAGAAGATCGCTGGGATAAAAGAAGGTCATATCCAGCCCGAGCGGGTCGAGCAACATCTCCTGCATGACCTGTTCG
>DATAKV010000131.1:0-7296 GCA_036261375.1 Anaerolineales bacterium | reverse complement strand
TGACACTTTTGGTCTCGACCGTAAAAGGACTGGTGATCACGTTCGGGTCCATATTCCGGAAGTCGGTAAGCTGCGAGTTCAATTCGGCGATGCTGTTTTCGATCTCAGCGGCTTCCTGTTCCTGGCGGGCCATCTCATCGGCCGTGGTGGCATCCGAGAAGGTATTCAATCCCTGGATAAGCTCGTCCAGATTCACCAGGGCATCCGCGCCCCGGCTCGGATCGCTGGACGATTCACCGCCAAAGGTGCTGCTCGTCCCTTCCACGAGCCCGACACTGGCACCCGCCAATATCCGCAGCGCAACCAGGTCAGACCTCAGGTTGTCTTTTTCAGTTGCCGCGGCCTCGGCGTTACCCTGGGACAGTGCCTCGCGGTATGCAGTGGCGCTTGCCTGGGCACGTTCCAGCCTCTGCTGGAGAGTGCCTGCCTCCTCCTGGTTCTCCTCAGTAACAGACTGGAGGACTCGGCGGTTCAGGGAATCGACGTACAGCCTGCCTACCTGCCTCACGTAGTCCACCTGGATCGGATCGATCTCGTTATGGTACATCTCGAGAGTGGCCTGCTGGTTGTTGCTTATGATCTCCATCGGGTTTTCCGGCACAACGATGACCATGTCCACGTTGTGCCTGGCAAGCTGCTGCAGTGCCTGATTCCGGTCCGGGATGATCCCCTCATAGGTAATCGCCGGGCCGATAGTCTGCGCAAATTCCTGCACTTCCCGGGCAAATGGACTGTCCTCATTGATGACGAACACGGTGCGCAGGGAGCGTCCTTCTGCCCGGAAGGCAAAACCGAACATGAGCATGATCAAGAACGGACCCAGGATCAAGGTCAGGATTAAGCGCGGCTGGCGGAAAACGGTCGCCAGTTCCTTGCGCAGGAACGTGGTGGAGCGGACAATAAATCGTGTAAATCTATCCATCTTGAGCCCTGTGTTGCTCGATCAACTTTACGAAGACGTCGTCAAAGGACGGGAAATATCCCTCGACAGAGTTGATCGATTTCCGTCTGTCCCGAAAATATTCGATCAGGTAGGGGGTTGCCGTTGCAGCATCGTCCACAAGAAGCTGCACTTCATAATCGGTCGCGCTGAGGATCTTGCTCTTCAATTCAGGCAGGTTCTGGACTTCCTGGCGGAACTGGTAATCGATCCGTTCCGTGGAGCCAAGTTTGACGATATCGCCACCATACGCCTCCCGGCGCAGGCCCTCCGGTGTATTAACGCTCAAAAGTTTTCCTTCCGACATCACACCCACAAAATCACAGTAGCCCGCCTCGCCTACATATTGGGTCGTGACAAACAATGTGTGTCCTACGGTTTGCAGCTGCTTGAAATAATCCCAGAATTTTCGGCGAAGGATGGGATCAATGCCTGCTGTGGGCTCGTCGAGGAAGAGCAGGTCGGGGTCATGGACCAGAGTGGCAGCGAGACTTAATCGTCTCTGCATGCCTCCAGAAATATTGCGAACCAGTTTGTGTTTATCCTCCCTCAATTCCACCAGGTCGAGCAACTCATTCAGGCGTTTCGTCCGCAGAAAGGGAACACCATACAGGGATGCCGCGAAGTTCATATTCTCCCAGACCGTCAAATCTGGGTATAAAACGAAAAGCTGTGGCAAATACCCGATCCGCTCCCGATCGCGCCTTCTGAATCGAGATGGCTGTACTCCAAGAACGTTTACTTCCCCCTCATCCGGTACATGCAGTCCCATCAGCAGGCGGACCGTCGTTGTCTTGCCACTCCCACTGGGCCCAATATATCCAAAGATGGAACCTTCTGGAACTTCCAGGTTGATGGCGTCGACTGCCACTTCTCCGCCGAATTTCTTAGTCAAGTTTTGGGTCTTAATAACTAAAGGGCGTTCCAATCCCTCCGGAATATCATATTCGTGCAATTGCTCTGAATCTATCATTCAGGAACCTCCATCTGCTAGATAATTGAAGCCGTATTGCAGACCTCTCCCAGTCCCTATCTCCCAATCGAGCGCGATATATAGATGAGGATACAGAACTGATGTATATCTAAACGAAATCACAGGGTAAAACGCACGGGACGGTACCAGTTCGCTTAAAACTGGACCTTTTGCCTGCTTCTGCGACATGGACATTCCCCCCTTCGAACCATCCTATCCCGCGACCACCTCATTGCGCCTTGCAACCAGGTTCAGATAAGCATAGACAATCACGAACACCATCACGGTGGAGGCCACCCATCCGGGTACAGATGTGCCATACGCTCCCAGCAGGTAACTGGCCGCCGCCGGCATCACCACCCGGGTCAAGCTCTCCAGCCCGGATCCAAATCCCAGCATTCCCCCCACCTCTTCACGGCCGACACTCTTGCTGATGGCGCTGTTGATCAGCGCATTAAACGAGCCTGCTCCTATGGCCAAAGGCAGCATGGCTATTAATAGAAAGGGGACAGTCGGCGCCAGTGCCCAGCCGGTTAAACCAACCCAGGAAAATGCAAGGAATGCAACCAGCAGGTCGGACTCTCTGTAGCGGGCCGACAGCGGACCGATCAACCCGCCCTGCATGATGACCAGCACGATCCCAATATACGCCAGGATATAACCGGTCTGGCCCGCCCCCAAACCAAACCGTTTCAGCACATACAAAGGGAACACTGTTTGGAACGAATTGAACGCTACGGCAAACCCAAAACGGATCCACAGCAGAGGGCCCACCCTCGGGCGCTGCAGGGCATTGAGCAGGGCGCTGAAAGAAAGGTCGGCTTTCTGACGATTGGACAGCTCCGCTCGACGTTCCCTGGTAAGCGATTCGGGCAGCCAGAAGTAGACAGCCAGCAGATTAAGAAATGCGAGGCCGGCTGCCACAAGCGCCGGGACGGCGAACCCGAACTGGCTCAGCACACCTCCCAAAGCAGGCCCCAGAATGAAACCGATCCCGAACGCAGCGCCGAACATCCCCATGCCGCGGGCCCGGTTCTTTTCATCGGTGATGTCAGCGATATAAGCCTGGGCAACAGAAATATTCCCTGCCGTCAGCCCGGAGAGTATCCGGCTGGCGAACAACATCCACAGGGAATTTGCCGCGCCGAGAATGAGGAAGCCTATGAATGTCCCGAAAATGCTGATCAGAAAAACCAGCTTACGCCCGAAACGATCGGAGAGCCGCCCGAGGAACGGCGCACTGACCATCTGCATGGCCGCGTAGGACGAGACGAGCAGCCCGGTTTGAAAGGCTGTCGCCCCGAACGAATCGGCAAAAAAGGTCAACAGCGGGACGATCAGTGCGAAGCCCAGCATATCGACCAGGACAATAAACCCAACATTCAACAAGCGCTTGTTATTCATGCAGTCCTTGTAATAAATAAACAAAGCGCGTCATACCCACGCGCTCCCGAAATTCTATCACCAAAGGCTGTTTATTTTGTCTATGCCAGTGCTGCAACACGACCAGAATGGCCTTAGAAAAGCAATCCTTCCCTGAACGGGAAGGACCGAAGAGACCCAACATCCGATACACGCCTGAACCCTACCGGTAAAAAACCAAAAACGCCAGGGAAATTGTGAAATCCTCTAAGGCAATAAAACAATCAGACAGAGTCCATATGGACTATTTCATTCCGGCCAGGACGCGAGCAATTACGGCATCCAGTAGTGCGCCATCCACCTGGCCATCCAGTCTTGCCAGCACCGCGGACTTGATCTTCTGCTTAAGCTCTGCATCCAAGGCGCTCTCCCGGGGAGTTTCTCTTTGATAAGCAGCATAGGTGTTCACCGACGGGCTGTAGGTCGCCTTTGGCGCGGAATGCTCCACACGGTTGACCTTCATCTCATAGCGCATGGCTCGCTCGAGCGCCAGATCGGTCATCACCACGTTGTCTGTCAGATCGATGGATGTGACGCCGCGCGCCTTTAGGTCGTCAATGTCGCGTTCGGTATAGAAGATTTTGGGCATAACACAACCTCTGTCATTGAGGGTCTTCGCAATGACGTTTATCTCTCCGGTCTGCCATCCAGTGCTTCAAGCGCTCTGACAGCCGAGTTGCGCGCGGTGAGGATCTCTGCTTCCGAACCGGAGAGCCACATGCGGCCGAAGCGCCCGACGGAAGACACGTGCAGGATCTTGATGTTGGCGCCTTTTTCCGCTTCGTTAACGGCATAGTTGATATAGGCCGCCGGCGCGCATTCCAGCACCAGCATCGTTTCCCCTGGCACAAGCATCGAGCCGCGGCGGAAGCGGTTCAGGAGCTGGGACTGATAGGGGTCCACGTTGGTGATGATCTGCACCGAGGCGATGAACGGCTTGATCCGCTCCTCGGGCTTCAGACCCAGCCTCTCCAGCACGATGCGACCCGCCTCCAGCACTTCCGATTGCGAGCGGGAGTGGATCTCGAACATGCCGAACTCGCGCTCGACGATCTGGGCGCCCGGGCGGGCTTCTGTGGATTTAACGGCGATATCCACCAGGCGGAATACCTCATTGCCCGGCGCCACTTCCACATACAGGGAAGCCATGCCCTCGGTGGGCAGATCACCCTGGGTAATGGTGCCGACAAAGGCCGCGTATTGCGGCTGCATTCGGTCAAGATACGAATATACGCGTAATGAAAATTCACCAGCCATAATGCTCCATTGTCTTTTGGAGTCAAAGAGCTTGCTCTTTGATTTTGCCAGCAAGCTGGCAGACTCCATAATTTAATTATTCATCGCAATCCCAAGCGGCGTGACGAACAGCGGGTTGCCCGGCAGGAACGTCTCGATGCCTGTGACTTCTTCGATCACCTTATCCATGCCCGGATAGGCGCACGTGCCACCCACCAGATACAGCCGGTCGACGCGGTGGCCCGCAATGTGGCGGTTGATGATCGAGCCAACTTTTTCCATCACGGGACGGATGACGGGAAACAATCGGGTCTGCTCTCGCGGGTTTTTCTTCATCTCTTCCGCTTCTTCAAAACTCGTCCCGGTCGAGCCGGCGATCACCAGGGAGAAATGCGTTCCTCCGGTCGGCTCATCGGCGGTGTACACCACCTTGCCATCCCTGAAGATGGCGATGCCGGTCGTACCGCCGCCCACGTCCACGATCGCGCCGTCCTTGACCTGCAGAACATTGTTCGCGGCCGTCGGCTCATCGATCAAACCTGTGCAGTCCAGCCCGGCCCCGAAAAGCACGTTCGCCGTTGCACGGACTTCCGCCTGGGGCACACCCGGCGGATACCCGGACGCTCCCGATGTCAGCTCGAAACCCAGTCTCTTTTCGACCCTGGATTTCATCGAACGGAGCAAGTCCACGGCCCCAACGAAGTCCACGACGAGGCCATCGCGCGTCACCTGGGCAAACTGGTATTCACCGGCGATCGGTTTGTACTGTTCATCCAGCACGACTAACACGGTGTACGCCGTTCCCAGGTCCACACCGACATGGACGCTAGCAGGAGAGACCGAACCGGTTTCCAGGCGTCCATCACCGGCTGCATTCATGACGCGGTCCGCCTGTGTCAAAATCTCAGATAGATTCGGATTCATCCGCTCATTTCTCGTTCCAGTTAACCGGGAAGACCACGTACACAAACTTCGTCCAGCTCGGCGTCCCAAAGGTAATACTCGATCCCTTGGGGATGTAGATCACGTCACCCGTCTTGCCGCGCACCTGCTCACTGCCGCGTGTGATCACGAGCTCACCTTCCAGAACGATATCGATCTCATCGTAGGTCAGCGTCCACTGCATCTCGCCCTTGTCGAGCGACATGTAGCCTGCGCCCATCGGTGAACGGTCCTGGGTGACAACCACATCCTTCAGCCAGACGTTGGTACCCGGTGTGGTTTTGCCTTCAAGGAACGGCTCCACCTGGATGCTCGACATCTTCACGACCTTCAGCGGCGGGAGATTCGGATTCGAGCCCTCTTTTTTGAAGGCGGTGTTTGATTCCGTTTCGCGAATGAGCTTCACGCCCAGGGCAAAGGCGGTATCGGTTGCCTCGTGGGTAACAATATCGTCCGGCGCGAGCAGCAGGGTCTCGACGCGTTTGCGGGCGAGACGACGTATATCCTCCGCAGTAAAGAGCTGGCGCGGCATGAGGATGCAGACAGGTATACACGTAAAAGTGTAGACACGTACACACGTAAACAAGAACAACACCTCCTGGGTGTGCCTTGTTTACTCGTCTACTCGTTTACCTGTCTACCTATTTTTCCTTAGCGCCGCGACCACCGAACGAACCGCGCGTATTCTGAGGCAGGATCATCTCGACATCGGTGTGCGGTCTCGGGATGACGTGGACCGAGGCCAGCTCGCCCACGCGCTTGGCGGCTGCCGCACCTGCATCGGTGGCGGCCTTGACCGCGCCGACGTCGCCGCGCACCATCACCGTTACATACCCTCCGCCGACATATTCACTGCCGATCAGCGTCACGTTGGCGGCCTTAACCATTGCGTCGGCGGCCTCGATCGCACCGACCAGACCCTTGGTCTCAACCATTCCTAAGGCAATCATGGAAACATCTACGGGCATGGCTTACTTCTCCTTTTGCATAAGGTTTTCATTTTGTAGGACTAGATCGTTCTCGCCTACTCCGACTAGACATCGGATATCAGGGATTGAACGGTTCAAGCCCTGATATCTGAGGTCTACTTTCGATATGACGGACCCTTACTTCTTTAACTCCAACAATACTCTCCTGACAATCTCCTCCACCTGCGAATCCATGGAAGGTGACGGCTTCGATGCCGGCGCGGCGGGCAATGAGGAGGCCCCTCCTGTGAAATTGCGCCTCTGCGCCGGGTCGTCGGTGGAGCCGGGCGAGAATGCAGCATCCGGCGCGGTGCGGATCTCATAGGCCAGCTTCTTGATATTGTACAGGTGATGGACCGTGATGTTATCACCCGTGATCGCGCCTCCCACGCCGCCGGAGCCAAGAGTCATGGATGGCATTACGCCGGTAGTGTAGCCGGTTGTGCCCAGCGTACCGAAGGTATTGACCACGATCCGAAAGACCGGCTTCTCCAGGCCAAAGCGCATGATGATATTGTCATCGCGGGCATGAATGACCAGCGAGTGGCCACGCCCGCCGTAATTGATCAGCTCGATGCTGCGCTCGCAGCCTGCTTCCCAGCCATCCACTTCGTACCAGCCCAGGACAGTGGTCAGCTTTTCGCCGGAAAGTGGCTCATCCCGTCCGACACCGTTCAGCTTCACGACCAGGATACGGGCCCAGTCCGGGACGCTGAACCCATACATCTGCGCCAGCTGCTGCGGGCTTCGTCCAACTGCTTTCGGGTTCGGCAGGTGACCCACAAACAGGTTCTTCGCCAGGATCTGTTTGATCT
>DATAKV010000114.1:0-2980 GCA_036261375.1 Anaerolineales bacterium | reverse complement strand
AACGATCCCGAGCTGACCGAGCGCGTCGCGGCGAACGTGGACAGCGGTGTGCACAAACTGCTGCGCCTGCAGAACGAAGACGGCGGCTGGAACTGGTGGGGCTCGGTCCCGCTCGGCCAGCAGACTGTCCCATCCGATCCGTACATTTCTGCCTACGTCACGTTCGGGTTGATCCGTGCCCATGCCGTGGGCGTCAGCGTGGATGAAGATGCGCTGCAGCGGGCCGGATTGTACCTGCGCGGCCTGCGCAGTGAGATCAACAACGATACCACCGGCGCGAGGCTGGATGAGATCGCCTTCGTGCAGTTCGTGCTGGCTCATGCGAGCACATTCGATGAAACGACGCTCAACAACCTGTACAATGCCCGCGAACGGCTGAGTCCTTCCAGCCGGGCGCTGCTGGCTTACAGCGTCAATACCGTCAATCCCGCCGATGAGCGCGTTCGTGACCTGATCTCGAACCTGGAGACCAGTGCCATTCAGACCTCCTCCGGCGCGCACTGGGAGACACCGGGAGACAACATTCTCAGCCGCGGCTCGCCGGTGTACACGACCTCGCTGGTGGTCTACGTGCTTGCAGAACTTGATTCTGCCAACCAGGTGGTGTTCAACGCCGTGCGTTATCTCGCCGCCCACCGCAACGCGCGTGGGCTGTGGGGTATGGGACATGACAATGCCTGGGCCATGCTGGCGCTCAACGAAGCGATGCTTGGCTTCGGCGACCTGAACGCAGACTTCAGGTTCGATGCGGCCTTCAACGGAGGCCCCCTGCTGGTGGGCGAAGTCGCCGGGAACCAGGTATTGGCATCGTCCGAAGCGCAGGTGCCTCTCGAATATCTTTCTCCCACTTCCCCCAACCTGCTGACCATCCAGCGCCAAGACGGGCTGGGACGCCTGTACTACCGCGCCGTGCTGAATGTCTACCGCCCTGTGGAGGATGTCCGGCCTCTGGATGCCGGCATGCGCATCGAGCGGGCGTACTGCAGATCCGATGAAGAACGAGGCTGTACGCCTCTAACCTCACTGCAGTTGGGCTCCGATCAAACCCTCACTGCTCAACTGACCCTGGTCCTGCCCAGGGACTCGTACTATGTCATGGTCGAAGACCACATCCCCGCCGGCATGGAGATTCTCAATCGCGCCCTCAAGACCAGCCAGCAGGCCATCGATTCCACTGATGTAGAAGTCCAGTTCGACGAGAAGGATCCCTTTGCCGATGGCTGGGGCTGGTGGCTGTTCCATGAACCACAGGTCCGCGACGACAGCATCCTCTTTTCTGCGGATTATCTCCCGGCCGGTACGTACGTGTTGACCTACACCCTTGTCCCCCTCCAGGCAGGCGAGTATCAGGTTCTGCCCGCGCATGCCTGGCAAGCCTTCTTCCCCGAGGTGCAGGGCAGCAGTGCGGGCGCGTTGTTCGAGATCGAGCCGTAAATCGAACCGCCGCGGATTTCCCGAATTCACATAGATCGGTAAAATCCGCGGCGAACTTTTTAAGTTTTTCGCTTTTTTCGCAGCTTAGACTCTTATCTCAACCCATACAAGGTTTCCAACAACCCCCCGCCTCTCTCATCAAACACATCGGGCGCGGCAATCTCGAACAGACCCAGCAGGATGGCAATGGCGGCTACTGCCAGCAGGATGAGCCCCGGTACAAGCCGTGAAACGATCAGGTTCACCGTTACGGTCCCCGAAGAGCCCTGTCGCATTTCGCTCGTGCCGGCAAGGTTAACGACCGCCTCCATGAGAACGAGACCGCCGATGAACACCAGGGGCAGCCCGGGTCGGCCCACCATTTGCAGGAACAGGCCCCGGCCATCGGTGTTGGTATACATCATGATTGCCACCACGACGAAGAGTAATCCCAGCAGATTGAACTGGATGCCTTTTATGAAAGCAGCAAGCCCGCTATAGGATCTGCGGGTACCCCCGCGACGGCGGCGCAGAAAGACCTGACGGGTGATCATCGCCTCCCAGCCCAGTACCATGACCATCAGCCCCAGGCAGATAATTCCCACCGAAAACAGGATCGGGATGGAATAGCGGTTGCCGATGTAGGCAAGCAGCAGGCCCAGAACGGTCAACCCAATCTGAAGCCAGGCCCACCAGGGATTGATGACCAATCTCTCCTCCTATCTCATCAGGCCCCACATCGCCAGCGCGCCAAAAATGAACATCACCGTCGCCGCGCCGAGGATCACCTCGCGTGACGGGCGCTGATCGACAAGCTTGAGCATCGGGGAAATGCCCTCGATCTCCCATATCGGACCGGCAAACCAGGTGAACATCAGCCCCCCGATCAGGCCCCCAACATGCCCCCAGTTGTCGATGCCGGGCTGCAGGCCGAGGAACAGGTTAATGGCAGCAATGAAGAGCACGTTCTGGATGGCCCGGCTGAACTGGCCCGCAAACAGTTTGCGGTTCTGGAACAGGAACACCGCCTCGGCCCCCAGCAGGCCGAACACCGCCGTCGATGCCCCGACCGAATACCCGGCAGAGAACAGGAACGAGATCACATTCCCCGTGAATGCGCACAGCACATACAGCAGCAAAAAACGTCCATGGCCGAAGTGCCGTTCCAGCCCGGTCCCGAATGAGAACAGGGCATACATATTGAACAGAATATGGGGTATGGATCCATGCAGCAGGGCAGGAGTCAGAAAACGCCACAGTTCTCCGGCCAGGATCGCTTCATTGATGCGCGCCCCGTACAAGATCAGGATGTCCGTGCCCAGAAGGGATTCGCTTGCCATCTGCAGCACGTAGGCAACCACCGTGATGGCGATGATCACATAGGTGACGTAGGGTGCAGATCCCGGCATCTGCACACGGACCATGGGCTGTGAGGGCTGACCCTCGGCAGGGGGCGCTGCCGGCGCGGACCTGTCCCGGTTCTCATCATAGGGATTCATAATTCCACCTTGCGCGGCTTCACCCGGTGATGCTCCGCATCGATAATGGCGCGGATGGTATCCACCGT
>DATAKV010000111.1:0-3165 GCA_036261375.1 Anaerolineales bacterium | reverse complement strand
ATGCCTGTCCCTTTGCCCCGCGCTGCAAGTGGGCGCTCGAGCACTGCTGGCAGGAGAATCCTCCGCTCATGGCCGTTGGCCCGGACCATCGTGCGGCGTGCTGGGTGGATACCAAGACCGGGAGACATCGATAATGAGCGCCACCGAGACGAACAACAATGTCCTGCTCCATGTAGACGATTTAATGATGCATTTTCCCATCTACCGCGGCGTAATCCAGCGCCAGGTCGGCGCAGTCCGGGCGGTGGATGGTGTCAGTTTTGATATCAGGCGGGGCGAGACACTGGGCCTGGTGGGAGAGTCAGGCTGCGGCAAGTCTACAACGGGCCGAACCATTTTACAGCTCTATCGTCCCACCGCCGGTGCGGTGACGTTCGAAGGGGTCGACCTGGTCCATCTGAAGGGCGAGGATCTGCGCAAGATGCGCCGCAAGATGCAGATGATCTTCCAGGATCCCTATGCAAGCCTGAATCCGCGTATGACCGTCGCCGACATCGTCGGCGAGCCGCTGGTGGTGCATAACGTGGCTACCGGGAAGGAAATTGAAGAGCGTGTCAAGCACCTCCTCGACCTGGTGAACCTTAACCCGTCCTTCGCCGGACGCTATCCTCATGAGTTTTCAGGCGGACAGCGCCAGCGCATTGGCGTTGCCCGTGCTCTGGCCCTTCAGCCTTCCTTCATTATATGTGACGAGCCCATTTCGGCCCTGGATGTATCGATCCAGGCCCAGGTGGTTAACCTTCTCGAGGAACTGCAGGAGCAGTTCAACCTGACCTATCTCTTTATCGCACATGACCTCTCCATGGTCCGCCACATCAGCGATCGCGTGGCAGTCATGTACCTGGGTGTGCTTGTCGAGCTGGCAAGTCGTGACGATCTGTATACACAACCTCTTCACCCGTATACGCGGGCTCTGTTGTCGGCCGTGCCCATTCCGGATCCGATCGCAGATGCAAAGCGCGAGCGCGTGATCCTCAAGGGTGACGTGCCATCGCCTGCCAATCCGCCATCCGGCTGCCGGTTCCGCACACGCTGCCCGATCGCCGAAGGAGTCTGTGCCGAGTCCCGGCCTGATTTCCGCGAGATCAAACCGGGCCATTTCGTTGCCTGCTTTTTTGCGGAGAGGTTTCTGTAGTTTATTACAAACAGGTTTTTGAAAGGAGGTGGTTGTTCCAAGTTATATAAGTGCTGATGTTCGATGTTGTACGTAACTGATAAACCCTTCTATATCTGTGAGGAGAAGAAAAAAATGCGTAAATTGTCAATTTTACTAAGCCTCCTGGTAGCCGCCAGCATGATCCTGGCCGCCTGCGGTGGCGCTGCTCCTGCAACGGAAGCGCCCACCACCGGCGAAGAGCCGACTACGGCTCCGGAAGCTACTGAGGCCCCCACGACCGAAGAGACTGAAGAGCCTGCTACTTCTGGCGGCCCGACGTCCAAGGATCCGACCACCTTTGTTCACGTCACCTTCGGTGAGCCCGATAACCTCGACCCGGCTCTCGACTACGAGACCGCCGGTGGCGAAATCCTCCAGAACGTCTACGAGACGCTGGTGACCTACAGCGGCAACGAACTGTCTGTGTTCGAGCCCCTGCTGGCCGAATCCTGGGAAATGTCTGAGGATGGCCGCACGTACACCTTCCAGCTGCATCAGGGCATCAAGTTCCATGACGGCGCTGACCTCACCGCTTCGGACGTAACCTACTCGTTTGTGCGCGGCATGCTTCAGGGCGGCGGCTCCTCGCCCCAGTTCCTGATCATCGAGCCGTTCTACGGCGTAGGCACCGCTGACATCTCCGAAATGGTCGAAGTCGCTCAGACCTTTGGTCTCGAAGCACTGGCTGATGGCGTTTCCGAGGAAGAACTCGGTGGCATTCCTGGCGCTCTCTATGACGATGTCGAGGCCATGAAGGCTGTCGATCCCGAGATCCTTGTGGGTGTCTGTGAAGACCTGTACTCCAAGTTCGAGGGCGATGACGCGGCTGGCACACTGAGCATGACCCTGGCTCTGCCGTGGGCGCCGTTCATTTCCACCATTGCCGGTTACTGGTCGTCTGCTATGGACCAGGACTGGGTCGCCGCTCAGGGCGGCTGGGATGGCTCCTGCGAAACCTGGCAGGATTTCTATGCCATTCAGCCCGAGAACAACCCGATCTACGACACCACCAATGGTACCGGACCCTTCATCCTCGATCACTGGACCCCTGGTGAAGAGGTCGTCATGGTCCGCAACGACAACTACTGGCGCGAACCCGCCAAGCTCGAGCGCGTTGTGATCCAACAGGTGGATGAGTGGAGCACCCGTTTCGCCATGATGCAGGCCGGCGATGCCGACTCTGTTGTGGTGAACCCTGAGAACCGCTCCCAGATGGACGAGCTGGTCGGCGAAGTTTGTAACTGGGACGCCGAGGCTGTTGATTACGTCTGCGAAGTCACTGACGACAGCAAGCCCCTGCGCGTGACCCTCGGCCGTTCCGGCAACACCCGCACCGATATCTTCTTCAACTTCGACGTTTCCAACCCCGATGGCAGCAACACCTACCTCGGCTCCGGACAGTTGGATGGCAATGGCATCCCCGCCGATTTCTTCGGTGATGTCCATGTCCGCAAGGCCTTCAACTATTGCTTCGACTGGGACACCTACATCTCCGACATCTTCAACGGCGAAGCGATCCAGTCCAAGAGTCTGACAGTCGAAGACATGCCCGGTTGGAATGAAGATGACCCAACCTACACGTTCGACATGGCCAAGTGCGAAGAAGAATTCAAACTGGCCGACCTCGACAAGGACGGAGTTCCTGCTGGTGAGGATCCCGAAGGCGATATCTGGACAACCGGTTTCCGCCTCTCCGGCACCTACAACCAGGGCAACACCACCCGCCAGACCCTCGTCGAAATGCTTTCCGCGAACATCAACACGGTCAACGAGCTCTTCATCATGGAATCCGTGGGTCTGCCGTGGCCTGCCTTCCTGCGCTCGGTGAATGCCCGCCTGGCCCCGATTTTCTTCGTTGGCTGGCACGAGGACATTCATGACCCGCACAACTGGTACGTTCCGTACCTGGTGACCTTCTATGCCCGCCGCCAGAGCATCCCTGCCGAGATCCAGGATCAGTTCATCCCGTTGATCAACGCCGGTGTGCTCGAGAGCGATCCGGAAGCCCG
>DATAKV010000107.1:0-3729 GCA_036261375.1 Anaerolineales bacterium | reverse complement strand
CTCAGGCATCTGCCCGTGACCGACATCCACGCGCGCCTCCGGGACGAGCTGGTTCAGGTGGGCCTTCATCGCGTCGATGGTGTTGACGCGGTTGTGAACAAAGAAGATCTGTCCCCCGCGCTCAAGCTCGCGCAGGATGGCCTGGCGGACGAGTTTCGGTGAATAGGGTCCCACATGCGTAACGATCGGCAGGCGCTCCTCGGGCGGCGTGTTCAGGTTCGAAATGTCGCGCACGCCTGTCAGCGCCATATACAGGGTGCGTGGAATCGGCGTGGCCGTAAGCGTCAGCACGTCCACTTCGGTTCGCAGCTTTTTGAGATGTTCCTTATGCGTCACACCGAAGCGCTGTTCCTCATCGATGATGACCAGCCCCAGGTCCTTGAACTCGACATCCGAGGAGATCAGGCGGTGCGTGCCGATCACAATATCCACTTCTCCGATCGAGAGCCGGTGCAGGATAGATGTCTGCTCGCGCGGCGACCGAAAGCGGGAGAGCATCTCCACGTTGACCGGGAAGGCAGCCAGACGCTGCAGGAAGGTCTCGTAATGCTGCTGCGCCAGGACGGTGGTCGGCACAAGGATGGCAACCTGCTTGCCGTCCATCACCGCTTTGAACGCGGCGCGCAGGGCGAGCTCGGTCTTGCCGTAACCAACGTCACCGCACAGCAGGCGGTCCATGGGGCGGCTGGCCTCCATGTCGCGCTTGATCTCGACCAGGGCGCGCTTCTGATCGTCCGTTTCGACGTACGGGAACGAATCTTCCAGCTCTTTTTGCCATGTGGTGTCCGCTTTGAAAGCGTATCCCCGGACCACGTTCCGCCGGGCGTACAGGTCGAGCATGTCCTGGGCGACCTCGATAACAGCCTGTTTGACACGTCCCTTCTTCTCCTGCCACTCCTGCCCGCCCAACCGGTCAAGTGCCGGGACAGCGCCCTCGGCACCGATGTAGCGTGTCAGCCTGTCGGCCTGGTGGACCGGGACATAGAGCTGTCCGCCGCCCTCATATTCGACCGCCAGGAACTCTCGGATAAGCCCGTCCAGCTCGCGCTGGACCAGCCCGCCAAAGCGGCCAATGCCGTGATCGATATGGACCACATAATCGCCCACCTCCAGGTCGGCATAGACCGATTCGGGAGTTTCGGCTACGGGACGCTGGCGCATGCGCGGCTGGGGGCGTTCCCAGCCAAAGACTTCCGAGTCTGTGATCAGGTGCAGGGAAAGCTGCGGATCTTCGTTCCTTAAAATAAAACCTTCCGAGAGGGAAGCTTCCAAGAATTCAGGCGCGGTCTGCATCCCGACAGTTTCATCGGCAGAGCGTTCCAGCCAGAGCTCGTGCAGGCGGTTTGCCTGGCGGGAAATGACGATCGCCTCCTCACCTTTTTCAACGAGGGAAACAAGATATTCGATAAACTGCTTCAGCCGGCCGCCGAACCGCTCATCGTGACTAAAATGTGACGATAAGGTTTCTTCCGTGCCACCGTTCTCCATTTGCGTGGAATAGCCCAATTCAATGAACGGCCGCGCCTGGAAGTTATCCAGCATATCGGGCCAGGTAATGTACGGCAGGGGAAAGTCTGGTGGGAGGGTTTCTTCCTGGATGCTCTCATTCCTCAATTTGACGGCCTGCTCTTCCACTTCCGCAACCATGCTCTCGACCACCGAAAGGTCGTCGACCAATACCAGGGATTTCTGGGGAAGGTAATCCAGCAGGCTGGCCGGCTGTTTATGTAATACCGGTATGTGGAATTCAGACAGCTCCTCTTCCGCCGGGTGATCGCCTTCTGAAACAATGTACTCACGTGCCGGTGTGATCAGGATCGAATCGAGGTTCTCGGTGGTCCTTTGTGAAGCGGGATCGAACTTCCGCACTGTTTCGATCTCGTCGCCGAAGAAGTCCAGGCGGACTGGCAGCTTCTCGGCCGGAGTCCACAGGTCGAGCAGGCCGCCGCGGCGGGAGAACTGTCCCGGCTCGAGGACCGTATTCGTGCGCTGGTATCCAATCTCGGTCAGGTATTTCAGGATCGAATCGGGCTGGGTGGTTTGGCCGACAGACAGCTTTTTACACGCCTTGAGAAAATCGCGGCGCGGCAGTGTGCGTGTCATCAGCGAGCGGGCCGAGGTGACAAAGATCGGCGGGATCTCCGGTTTTTGTGCATACGGGAGGTGGTAGGCTGCCAGAGCCGTCAGGGTATGCAGGCGCTCGCGGCGGGTCGTCACACCCCAGGCAGCCTGCTCATAAAACAGCGGGTTGGGTTCAGCAAAATGATAGCGCGGCGACTGGACCCAGAATCCCAGCTCGTCATACAGAGACAGGGAATGGTCGGCGCGGTCGGTGATGATCAGGACCGGCCGGTTCAGGTCCAGGTGGAGGGCAGCGAGGACTGGCAGGCGGGCAGAGCGCGGCAGTCCCAGGCCGGGGAGCGGTTTCCCATCGGTCTGGAGCTGGTTCAGCAGCTGCTGATAGGCAGGAAGGGAGCGTATCGTCTCGAGAAGAGTTTCCATAGTTGAAAAGGTCACGATTCGACCGAACCGTTGTATTTGTTCATGGCCGCATTCAGCCCGTTTTTTACAAACTCCAGGGCTGCATCTGCGGCGCGGTCGATGATCTCGGAAATGCTTTTCATTTCTTCACGGGTGAAATTCTGTAATACATAGGCGGCTGGGTCCATCCGTCCCGGCGGTCGTCCTATGCCGATGCGCAGGCGCGGGAAATCCTTGGTGCCGAGCTGCTGGATCGTGGAGGCCATGCCGCCCTGCCCGCCCGGCCCACCCTTGGGACGGATGCGGATAGCGCCAAAAGGGATATCCAGGTCATCGTGGGCGATCAGCATGTTTTCCATGGGAATCTTGTAGAAGCTGAGCAGTCCCTGCGCCGACTGGCCGGACAGGTTCATATACGTCTGCGGCTTGGCGAGGATGATCTTGCGGTCTTCGAAGTGTGCCGTAGTGACGACGGCCTTCGACTGAACCTTAATGCCCTGCGCGTTGAGACGTACGGCCAGCCGGTCGATGAGCATAAACCCGGCATTGTGACGGCTGTCGCGGTATTCACGGCCGGGATTTCCAAGACCGATCAGGAGAAAAGTAGTTTCAGGTGTCATGTTTCAAGTTCCAGATATCGGGTATTAGAAACGACGGATGCGAAGGATGAGTCCGGCGAGGGCAAACATGCCAAGGAGCACCAGGGCACCCCGGCCAAGGCTCAGCAGGATGGTAGTGGAATCCAGCGAGACCGGGTTCGTGGGAAGCGGTGTTGGCGTGGACCGCGGCACATCGGTCGGGGTCTGTGAAGCGGCTAGCAGAAAAGGAGTAGGCACAAGCACGGTACCTTCCTCGGGTATGGCAGTTGCAGCAGGTGTGGCTGTCGGGATGGCATCGTTTCGAATGCTGACCGGAACGGTGACTTCCTGGAACGAACCGTCCCCGGCGAACACTCGCAAGCGCAGGATGTAGTCACCGTCGGTGATGAGGGAGGTGTCCCAGGTGAAGAGCGGAGAGTCGAATACGGACTGGGGCAGCGTCTGAAGGGGGAACCAGGTCCCGGTGGGATCGGAGGCGTAGGCAAAGTCCAACTGGGCAGAGATGAAATCCGGGGCATTCGTCGAGCCGATGATATTCACCTGACCGCGCAGAGCTTCCCCGGGCACAGGCGAGCTGATCGCCACGGGCGGCGGATCCTGAGCAGCGAGGAGGAAAAATAAAAAGGGCAGAACGAAAGAAAACTTATTC
>DATAKV010000105.1:0-6995 GCA_036261375.1 Anaerolineales bacterium | reverse complement strand
CGATCACAAGATCAATATCATAGACGCGCCCGGCTACACCGATTTCGTGGGAGAGGCAATCTCTGCCCTGAGTGTCGCCGATGGCGCGATTATTTTAGTGGATGCTGTGGCGGGCATGGAAGTCGGCACAGAGCTGGCCTGGCGCTATGCAGATGAATTCAATCTGCCCCGCTTCTTCGTCATCAACAAGATGGACCGCGACAATGCCGATTTCGAGAAGACTTATGCCGCCGTGGAGGAGTTTGTCCGCGCCAAGGGCAAGCGTGCCCTCAAGGTCCACCTGCCCATCGGCGAGAAACAGAACTTCAAGGGTGTCGTCGATATCATTGGAATGAAGTCCTATATCGGTGATGGTAAAACCACGGGGGATATCCCGGCCGAACTGCAGGAAGTGGCCGAGGCGGCCCACTTCACCCTGGTGGAAGCCGCCGCCGAGGGCGAAGATGAACTGATGGAGAAATATCTCGAGAGCGGCTCCCTCACGGATGAGGAGATGGTCCGCGGCCTCGAGGACGTGGTCTACAACGGATCCTTTGTCCCGGTCTTCTGTGCCGCGGGCGGACGCGAGATCGGCACGATCGCCCTGCTCAACGATATCATCGATCTCATGCCGTCCCCGCTCCATGCCCCGACACGCATGGCCCAGGGCAAGGACGGCGAGGAGAAGCTGGAACCCTCCGACACGGCGCCTCTCGCCGCCTATGTCTGGAAGACGACTGCCGACCCATTCGTCGGCAAAATGACCTATTTCCGCGTGTTCTCCGGCTCCATCCATGCCGACGCACGGGTGTGGAATCAGAACAAAGGCGCAGAAGAGCGCATGTCGGGTCTGCACTTCCAGCGCGGCAAGGAGCAGATCGCCGCGAAGGTCGTCCATGCGGGCGATATTGCCTCTGTGTCGAAGCTGACCGTCACCTCGACCGGCGACACCTTTTGCGATAAGGGACATCCCATCACGATCCAAAAACCGAATTTCCCGGCTGCCCTGTACCGCGTAGCCGTCACTCCCAAGACCCAGGGCGATGCGGCCAAGATCTCCCCGACCCTTACGCGCCTGTGCGAAGAAGATATGACCCTCTCCTGGCAGAACGACCCGATCACCCACGAGACCGTCCTGCAGGGCATGGGAGACCAGCACATCGACGTCGCTTTACACCGTGCCCAGACCAAGTTCCAGGTCGGGCTGAATACCCAGCAGCCCAAGATCCCCTACCGCGAGGGCATCACTCGCAAGGCGTCTGGCCAGTACCGCCACAAGAAACAGACCGGCGGCGCGGGCCAGTTCGGCGAGGTGCATCTGCGCATCGAGCCGCTGCCCGAATCCGATTTCGAGTTCACCGACGAGCTGGTCGGCATGAATCTCTCCCGCTCCTACCTGCCCCCCATCGAAAAAGGCATCAAGGCCACCATGGAACGCGGCGCCTTCGCAGGATACCCGATGAGCAACGTTCGGGTGATCGTCTATGACGGCAAGGAGCATGAAGTCGACTCCAAACCGGTGGCGTTCGAAATTGCGGGACGGGAAGCCTTCAAGATTGCCGTGCAGGAGGCGGGACCGGTGCTGTTCGAGCCGATCATGAACGTTCGTATCACTGTCCCAGACTCGTACATGGGCGACGTGATGAGCGACCTCAACACCCGCCGCGGGCGTGTCCAGGGCACCGAAGCGGAACATGGCAGCACAACCATCATCGCCCATGCCCCGATGTCCGAGATGACCCGCTACACCACCCAGCTCCGCTCGATCACAGGCGGGCGCGGCTTCTTCACCATGGAGTTCGATCATTACGATGTCGTCCCCAACCACATCGCCGGCACCATCATCGAAGCCCACAAGAAGGATATGGAAGGGAAGAAGGAAGAGTAGTAGCAGAAAACAGAGATCAGGGGATAGAGAGTAGAGAGTCTCCAATAAAATACAAGAGGGAGATGGTCACAAAGGATCATCTCCTTCTTACTCTATAAACGGGTAGAATTAATCCATGCCTACCGTCCGCTTCCCCAACGTGATGAAATACTACGTCAACAATCAGGCGGAATTTTCCGTGCCGGCCGCGACCGTGGGAGAGCTGATCCGGAACATTGTCGAACAGTATCCTTCGGTCAAGTTCCACTTGGTAGATTCGGACGGGAACCTGCGTAAGCATTTCAATATCTTCATCAACGGCACTCACATCCGGGATTTGGACGGGATCGACACCCTGCTCAAGGAAGAGGATAAGGTCATCTTGATGGCATCGGCTGCGGGGGGCTAACAAGAAAACCAGACAGGTCTTTCTCCTACCGTCTATCGTTTAAGTTTGCGCGTAGACTGTTTTATTCTCCTGGCAAGTGTTCTTAGTGAGACCTGTCTGGTTTTTAACTTGACAATTCAGGTAAGAACAGTAAAATAGCCGTCATCTTATCCTATGAACATGAAAACTCCTATCCAGTGCTTGTGTATCGGGCGGGGCTCGTAGCCACCGCCTGAGAGACCCGCAGTCAACGGCTCTACCGGACGGTTGGACGACCCCCGCTTGCAACTTTTGCAACGTGTGGCGTTTGTTCGCCGTCTTTTTGTTTGCCCGTTGGCTGCTATTTTTTTAAAGAGATCTATGACCTTACTCGATTTCAAACTCTACCAGCCCGACCTGGACGCCGTCGGCGATCTGACCGCCCATGTCGGCAACACACCTCTCCTGCCGCTGCGCCGGATTGGGCGGGATCTCTCACCGAAAGTGAAACTCTTCGCCAAGGCGGAATGGTTCAACCCCGGCGGCTCCGTCAAGGACCGGCCGGCGCTCAATATCATCCGCACCGCGCTCGAAAAGGGCGATCTGGGGAATGGCAAGCGCCTGCTCGATTCGACCTCCGGGAATATGGGCATCTCGTATGCCACGTTCGGCGCCGCGTTAGGCATCCCCGTTACCCTGGCGGTTCCGGCCAGCGCCAGCCCCGAGCGGATCTCCATCCTGCGGGCGCTCGGCGCCGAGGTCATCCTCACCGATCCCACCGAAGGCTCGGATGGCGCGATCCTGACGGCCAGGCAAATGGCCGCCGAAAATCCTGACCGGTACTGGTACGCCAACCAATACAACAATGATGCCAACTGGCTGGCCCACTACAAGTCCACCGGGCCTGAGATCCTGTGCCAGACCGATGAACAGGTGACACACTTCGTCGCCGGGCTGGGTACATCCGGCACCCTGATGGGCACAGGCCGCTATCTCCGGGATCAGCTTCCGCATATCAAGATCATCGCCTTCCAGCCGGATGCCTCGTTCCACGGCCTGGAGGGACTCAAACACATGCCTACGGCGATCAAGCCGGCGATCTACGACGCCTCCTTCGCCGACGAGAACATCGACGTCGTTACCGAGGACGCCCATAAAATGGTCCAGCGCCTGGCCCGGGAGGAAGGCCTGTTCGTAGGCATCTCCTCCGGCGCGGCTGCAGCAGCCGCCCTGAAGGTCGCCGGGCAACTGGAGTCAGGCGTTGTCGTGACTCTTTTCCCGGATGCCGGATACAAATATCTCAGTGATAAATCTCTGTGGGAGACGAAATGATGCTGGTCATACCAACCCGGTTAATGGAATTGATCAACGAGCATGTGGAAAAAGCCTACCCGGAAGAAGGAGCGGGGTTCCTGATCGGCAAGGATGGAGAAGTGTTCGAGATCGTTCCTCTCTCCAATGCCAGGGAGGATGAGGCCCGTCACAATCGCTTTTTGTTCACCCCTGAGGATTACCTCAAAGCCGAATTGAAAGCAGATATGCTCGGGCTGAGTCTGATCGGCGTGTTCCATTCGCATCCTGACTGTCCCAACCTCCCCTCCGAGTATGATCGGGAATGGGCCCAGCCTTTTTTTTCATACGTCATCACTCGCGTCGACAAAGGTAAAGCGGTCAACAGCCGTTCCTGGAGATTACTGGAAGACCGCTCGGGCTATGAGGAAGAAGAAATAAATATCATACAAGATTCGGTGGTTGAGTAAATCGAGACCACCGTGCAGGGATTAACATGAGCTTACAAACCTTACAAAAAGTGGACCACTCCGCCTTAAAAGCGAACCAGCTCCTGATCATTTCGCTGAGCATTATGGCATTCATCTGGGACCTGCCTGCCCTGGCCGCTTTCGTTGCGCTGGTCATGGGCATCGGCTCTCTCTTGAAAGTGCCCGGCTTTCTCCCCATCTATAAGTATGTTCTAAAGCCGCGCAGCTGGATGAAGCCTGACGTCCTGGACGACAATCCCGAGCCACATCGCTTTGCGCAATTCCTTGGCTTTCTTTTTATGACGGCCGGCTCGATCGCGCTTTTTTTGGACGCTGCCGTCCTCGGCTGGAGTCTGGTCTGGATCGTGATTGCGCTGGCCGCTCTTAATGCCTTTGGCGGATTCTGCGTGGGCTGTGCCGTGTATTACTGGCTGAGCCGCCTGCAGCTGCCCGGCTTTAGCAAGCGTCCCCCGGAAGGAACCTTCCCTGGCATGAAACCCAAAGCAGGAGCCAGTGCATGAGTCAGGATATTCTGTTGCGTTTTGCCTTGGCTGGCGTTATCATTATTTCAGGGTCGCTGGTTTATTGGATCATCAGCCAGCGTCTACTGGTGCGGGCACGGAACAACGTGTTCACGTTGTTCCCTACGCCGCCCAATAAACCGGTGATCGTCTACTTTACAACGCCCGATTGCGCGCCGTGCAAGACCATCCAACGGCCTGCGCTCCATCAAGTTTCCAAATTGATGGGTGAAAGTCTGGAAGTTGTAGAAATCGATGCAACCGAACGCCCGGACCTGGCCAAGACCTGGGGCGTCTTGAGCGTTCCTACCACGTTCCTGCTGGATGCACGCGGTGACGCAAAATATGTCAATCACGGCGTGACGCGCGCTGAGAAGCTGCTGGAACAAATACGGAATTTATAATATTATGGAGTCCGCCAGCTCGTCACATTTATAGTATATGCTGGCTCACTGCACTCCAAATCTTAGGAGAACAATCTACATGCCCGTTTTACGAATTCCCACCCCGCTGCGCGCCTATACCAGTGGACAGAGCGAAGTCCAGGTCAGCGGCTCGAATATTTCCGAGGCGCTCAGCGACCTAACTACCCAATATCCACCCATCAGACCGCACCTGTTCAACGACAGTGGTGAGCTGCGCCCGTTCGTGAACCTGTTTGTCGGGGAGAACAATATCAAGGATCTCCAGGGAGTGGAAACACCGATCCAGGATGGAGATCGACTTGTATTGATACCATCGATTGCTGGAGGCTGACATGCTGCCCGATCTTTCTCGTGATGAAATCCTGCGCTACTCCCGCCACCTTCTCATTCCTGAGGTTGGGCTGGAAGGACAGCGTAAACTTAAAAACTCGTCTGCGCTGATCATCGGTACAGGCGGACTTGGATCGCCGGTCTCCCTGTACCTGGCTGCCGCAGGCATCGGCCGTATTGGCCTGGTGGATTACGATGTGGTCGACTCTTCGAATCTGCAGCGGCAGGTCATCTACGGCACATCGACGGTTGGCAAGTTGAAGGTTGAAAGTGCAAGGGCAAAGTTGCTTGATCTCAATCCCGATATCCAGGTGGATGTATACAACGAGCCGTATACGTCGGAGAACGCCCTGCGCATCGCCGCGGACTATGACATCATCCTGGACGGGACCGACAACTTCCCGACCCGCTACCTGACCAACGATGTAGCCGTGTTCCTTGGCAAGCCGAATGTGTATGCGTCCATCTACCGCTTCGACGGGCAGGTCAGTGTGTTCTATGCCAAGGAGGGCCCCTGCTACCGCTGTCTCTTTCCTGAGCCGCCGCCGCCCGGCCTGGTCCCCTCATGTGCGGAAGGTGGCGTGTTGGGCGTGTTACCGGGTACGGTTGGAACGCTGCAGGCCACGGAGGCGTTGAAGGTGTTGCTGGGGATCGGCGAGCCGCTGATCGGCAAGCTCCTGCTCTACAACGCCCTGGACATGACCTTCGACTTCGTCAAGCTCAAGAAGAATCCCAATTGCCGTGTTTGCGGGCCGAATGCCGATATCAAGGAATTGATCGACTACGAAGAATTCTGCGGAGTACCCAGCCATGACCACGGCGAGGAAGGCTCTGCCGGTGCCGGCTGGGATATCACCGCCCCCGAGCTGGCCGAGCGCGTCAAGACCAACCACCTCAAGCTGCTGGACGTGCGCGAGCCGCACGAGCTGCAAATCTCAGCCCTGCCCGATGCAAAAAATATCCCTCTGGGACAACTGGCTGCGCGCCTTTCGGAGCTCGATTCTGCCGACGACATGGTTGTCTTCTGCAAAGGCGGCACCCGCTCTGCCCGGGCGCTCGAGCTGCTGGTCAGTGCCGGGTTCAAGAAGGTCAAGAACCTGAAAGGCGGCATCAACGCCTGGGCCCGGGATGTGGATACGGACCTGCCGCTCTATTAGCAGATGACAATGGACCATCGACCATAGACAGTGGTGGATGGTCTTTTTTTGCAGGAGGACTATGAAGCGTGTTTTGATCCTGGGCGGTGGGTTTGGCGGTATTGCTACTGCACATCGTCTCAGACAACGGCTTGGTGAGAACGTTGAAGTCGTTCTTGTAGACCGCCGCCCGTATTTCATGGTGGGTTTCCGTAAAAGCTGGGCGCTGGTGGGAGAGAGCCCGCTGGAGGCCGGGCAGAAACCGATCGACAGCCTCAGCAGGATCGGGGTCGAGGTGAGGCGTGCGACGATCGAAGCGATCCATCCGCAGGAGAGAGCTGCCACGGTCGACGGGGAAAAAATCCAGGCAGACGCAGTGGTCGTCGCTCTGGGAGCGGAGCTAAATCCTTCAGCTGTGCCCGGTTTTACGGAGTTTGCATACAACGTCTATGACCCGAACGATATCCCGCGCGCTGAGCAGGCGTTGAACGATTTCAAGGGCGGTCGGCTGGTGATCGGGATTTTCGGTGCACCTTACAAATGCCCGCCCGCGCCGCTTGAGATGGCTTTACTGATCCAGGAGAAATTCAAGAAAAGCGGCGTTCAGGCA